>NZ_JAMXXC010000023.1:0-46355 GCF_024129855.1 Acinetobacter lwoffii | reverse complement strand
TATTTTATATCCAGTCCATGGTGATAAAAACCATCATAAACCAGACATTTTTATTGGTGAGAATATAGACACTTTAAATGGGTTCTAACAAGAGAATTTCGTATAAGGTGTATTATGTTAATTTTAGAAATATTAAACTAAAAGGAATTATTGAAATTAATCAGAAATAAAAGCCAAGAAACAATTATTAATATTCCTTGGCTTAACTAAAAAATTACAAATCAAGAGCAGCATTTGCTAATGCTTCTCCTTCTTTTGCAGCTTTAGAAACACTTAAAGCACCATTTTGAATTTGTTTTTTTACAGCTCTATAAGTATCAAACTGTTGTGGCGTAATATTCGCTTCGGCTAACTGACCTGAAATTAATTTATCAGCAGTATGCTTATCATATTTTTTTACCAGTTTGTCATACTGGTGGTTCTCATAAGCTTCTCTAGCGGTACCTAATACTGACATTACAACGACTCCTTTTGTTTAAATCTAATAATGGTGATATTACTGTGATATCACCACCACATTATTAGCACCGTGGTAGTACAAATGTCAAGGGATCTGTTAGTATTAAATCAATAAATGTAATTAGTGAATTCCAATGGCTAGAACTGATCCCCAATTAAATTTACGCATTCCTGAAGATTTGAAATTGAGAATTGAAAATTCCGCTAAACTATCTGGGCGATCTATTAATTCCGAAGCAATTCATTTGTTTAATGTTGGTTTAAGTGCTCCAGAAGTTGCAGATTTCATAAATGAACTTGAAAATAAAATAAGTAATTTAGAATCAGAAAATATGGATCTCCATATGCAGTTAATTGAATCAGAATCAGAAAAAATGGATCAATTAATTGAATATCAAGATAAATATTTTGAACAACAAGATGAATTAATCAAGTTACATCAAGAAATGCTAAAAATTTTTCAAAAAAACAGTGGTTTAACTAAAGAGTAACCACTCATTTAACATAATAGAGCTTATACGAAACGTGTTTGTTAGAACCCATTTAAAGTGTCTATATTCTCACCAATAAAAATGTCTAGTTTATGATGGTTTAAACATCATGGACTGGATATGAAATATAGATGCTGATCACTATGTCTGACAAAGAAATTCAACGTCTTGCTGTTCTGCAAGACGTTCGAGATCATCGTATTACACAAGTCCGTGCTGCTGAAATCCTTAATCTTTCAACCCGTCAAATTACCCGGTTATTACAGAAGCTCAATCAAGATGGTGTTTCAGGTATGGCGCATGCCAGCCGTGGTCAACCTGGCCATCGTCGCCATGATGATTTATTAAAATCAAAATGTCTTTCCATTATTTCCGAACATCTGCTGGGATTTGGACCTACCTTGGCCCATGAGAAGCTCAGCAGCATATTTGACCTGAATATCCCGGTAGAAACGCTTCGGCGCTGGATGACTGCAAATGACCTCTGGATTCCGCGATCCAAGCGCCTTAAACGTCCATATCAGCCACGTTATAACCGTGATTGCTTCGGTGAGCTGATCCAGATTGATGGCTCATATCATGACTGGTTCGAAGGACGCGCTGCTAAGTGCTGTTTATTGGTGTATATCGATGATGCCACTGGAAAGCTGTTGCATCTGCGCTTCTGTGAGGCAGAAACGACCTTCGACTATATGCTTTCAACCCGAGCCTACATTGAACAATACGGTAAGCCTCTGGCCTTTTATAGCGATAAACATTCGGTCTTCCGAGTGAACCAGAAATCGAGCCAGGACAGCAAGATCACGCAATTTGGCCGGATTCTGAATGAGTTAAACATTGATATTATCTTTGCCAACTCACCACAGGCTAAAGGTCGCGTAGAACGCGCGAATAGAACCCTTCAAGACCGTTTGATCAAGGAGATGCGTCTGGAAGGCATCAGTTCAATTGCCGAAGCCAATGCCTGGTTACCCTGCTTTATTGAGCATTTCAACCAGAAGTTCGCCAAGTGTGCGCGAAATTCAAAGAACTTACATCGTCCGCTAACAGAGTCTGATGCTGAGCTGGAGGATATATTCACCTGGCAGGAACCGCGTAAGGTCACCAAGAACCTGACGATTACCTATGACAAGTGTATTTATCTGCTTGAACCGACAGAGCTGAATCATAAGCTTGTTGGGCAATACATTTCATTTCTGGAGTACCCGGATGGGACTGTGGCGATCATGCATGAAGGACGGAAGATCAACTATAGTGTCTTCAATAAACTGGCTGGACTACAGCAGAATGAAGTGGTTGAGAATAAAAGATTAGGCTCGGTTCTGGCGCATATCCAGCAACAGCATGAAGAGTTGGAAAAACAGAATAAACGTTCCCGTCTCAAGAAAAGTATGCCGAGTCGTAAAGCTCAGAAAGCTGTTATTGAACAAAGAAAGTTAAATCCTGTGCTTGACTCTTGTGGTTAAAAACAGGACATTTTAAATGGTTTATCGCATAAACATTTTAATTGGTGAATAACAGCCCTTGTAAGTCCAAAATAGAAATATCCGCTTTCAGACTCTGGCATTGATTATGCCACCTAACATTAAAAGTGACATTGGCCATACGTTTTTAGCCAAATTATGCGTTGCCCAGATCCTCAGTATTAATCGGTAGAAAGTGTGCGTGATCTAGACTGCTCAAGCATAGATATTTAAGTACTTTCCGCCTGCAAAACTGGGTTAAGACGATTACTTTTCAATTTGATTTGCAAGCGCAGTTCATTATTGGAGTCCGTATTACGCTTAGCATATGGTGCATAAATTTACGCGCTTCATCGAGCAATTCGGTTGTATACATATCGAGATTCCTGAGATCATGACTGGTCAGCCGTGTAGAATCAGCTGAAGCAAAACCTCTAATAAATTATTGTTATTGTTATTGTTTATTTTTTAATTTAATTATTTTTATTCAATTTATAAAATCGTTCTAATCATTATTTTTATTTTTAAACGCTGTGATGAGCTAGTTTAAGCATCTGGGAGATGCGCTGATCGGCTTCATCCGATTCTGTCTTTCCCCAATCAATTGAGGAAAGACATCATTCAGTTTTAAGCACTACGCTTCAAACCTTCGAGCCGTAGTGAGTCAGTCATATTTAACAATAGTTGTTCGGTTTTTGTCCAGCCCAGACATCCATCAGTTACAGACTGACCATAAGTCATTTGCTCAGAAATTTTCTGGTTGCCGTCAACAAGATGACTTTCTAGCATTACGCCACGAACATTGTTCTGTAAGCGTTCTGCCACGATCTGCTCCAATACTTCAGGCTGCAGCATCGGATTTTTTGAGCTATTGCCATGACTACAGTCAATCACCAATGCCGGTAAGTCGATCTGATGTTTGGCCCGGATTTTCTCAATTTCTGACAATTGGTAATTTGGTCCGCTATTCGAGCCACGTAAAATCAAATGTGCTTTAGGATTACCTTGCGAGTGTAAAATGCATGGTAAACCAGACTGGCTCATCCCCAGGAATTGATGAGGATGAGAGGCAGACTGAATGGCATCTAATGCAATCTGGATCGAACCGTCAGTACCATTTTTGAAACCGATGCTGTACGGCATATGGCTGGAAATTTCGCGATGAATTTGCGATTCGCTGGTACGTGCGCCAATCGCACCCCAAGCTAATAAGTCATCGAAATAAGCAGTTGCCATCGGGCTAAGAATTTCAGAGGCAATGGGCAGGCCCATTTCAATAATTTTTAGGTATAAGTCACGGGATTTTTCCAAGCCCAATTGCATATTGGATGAACCATCCAGATTTGGATCGTAAAGGAAACCTTTCCAACCCACCGTAGTCCGTGGTTTTTCAATATAAGCACGCATCACCAGGAAAATCTGATCAGATAGCTGTGACTGAAGTTGTTTTAATTTTTCTGCATAGTCTAGCGCGGAGGCTTCATCATGAATGGAACATGGGCCGGTGACCACCATCAAACGATGATCCTTGCCTTCTAATATATTTTGAATGGTTTGACGATGTTCAGCGACTTGGCTGGCCAATTGCGGAGACAGTGGCAATTGCTGCTTAAGCTGCTGAGGTAAAATTAAAATGCTTTCAGCATGATGTTGTTGTGATGTATTTGGGGTATTCATGATTTTAATCCTGGGACTGGCAATCAGTCCAAACTTTTATTTGAGCGTTATGGGTCTAATCGAAGGTGTTGTGAGTGTCATTAGCTGACTAAAATAAGACCAATAAAAGTTGTTAAAATATGAATAGTTAAAGTTTGTCATGGCTGTCTCCAAAATATTTTAAAAAATGAAAGGCATAAAAAAACCTGATCAGGGTTGCCGATCAGGTATAAACTGGTGGGCAACCTTTTCATTGCCCAAACGCATTCAGGCAATTAGCTAAACTGCCAGAAATAAAAATATGCGTTTGAAATGATAGGTTGCTTTAACATGTTATGTCTTTCATAAAATGTGATTCTGAAATTAAAATACGCGCTCTGTGATCATTTGACAAGCATTAAATATAAAAAAATATTTATTAACTTTTCTACTTTTATTTATCGATCAATCAAACCGTGATATGTATCACTAAAATTAGTAAAACCCACAAACCTATTGCGGGTTTTACCAAAGAAACTTCAGTTTAATCCAAAGATTAAAAATTAACGTGAAACACGATTCCAGGCATCACGCACTGCAAATTTAGCCTGTTCCCAGTTTAAACGTGATTCGCCTTTTATTTGTTCCCATTTCAGTCTCAAATCAGGTTCTACGTCTTCAAAACGGGTATGGGCATCATAGCTACCACGGTTTTCATAACCGACTCGGTAGGCCGTATCATAATCACGGTCATAATCCAGATCGCTATAGGTAGTACGGGCATCTGAAAAGTATGGCGTATTGATCGAATTATCACGCCAGTAAGCCTGTTCTTCAGTTGGATTTATAGCTTCGCCTACACCTTTACCTGCCAGACCACCAACAACAGCACCGACAACGCCACCGACAGCGACACCCACTGGACCGCCTGCAGCACCAATAGCTGCACCTGCAGCTGCACCACCTGCAGCACCTACACCTGTACCTACAGGATGTGCGCCAGGTTCACCCGTAATTGGATCAGCATTTAAATCATCGCGGACATCTTTAGGCGCATTCTTAATTACATCACGATCAAAATTATCATTCGACATAGAGCTTATCCTTATTCTTTAAAATGGTTTTAGCACGTATCTTCATACGTCCTATTTAATATAAGCATCTGGCATGTAATGACATTAGCAGGCGTGTTTTGTTTCAGTGACTCTCTGTGAGGCTTTCATGCACTAATGTATCCTGAATCAAGTGAAAGCCGCATAAAAAAAACCGGTTTAATACCGGTCTTTTTTAAAATTGAAAAAGCTTAGTCAAAATGAATGACCGTACGGATTGATTTACCTTCATGCATCAAGTCAAAAGCTTCATTGATCTGATCCAGTGGCATGGTATGTGTCACAAAAGGCTCAAGTTGAATTTCACCTTTCATGGATTGCTCTACCATTCCCGGCAATTGTGAACGACCTTTTACCCCACCAAATGCAGTACCCATCCATTTACGACCTGTGACTAACTGGAATGGACGGGTTGAAATTTCTTTACCTGCTCCGGCAACACCAATAATCACCGACTGACCCCAGCCACGATGCGCACATTCTAGTGCTGAACGCATCACATCTACATTGCCGATACATTCGAATGAATGGTCTACACCCCAACCAGTCATTTCGACAATCACTTGCTGAATCGGCTGATCATAGTCTTTTGGATTCAGGAAATCTGTCGCACCAAACTGTTTCGCCAGTTCAAATTTATCCGGATTGGTATCAATCACAATGATACGGCCGGCTTTGGCCTGACGTGCGCCTTGTACTACAGCAAGACCGATACCACCTAAACCAAATACTGCAACACTGTCACCTTCCTGAACTTTAGCGGTGTTATGTACTGCACCAATACCGGTAGTCACACCACAGCCCAGCAGGCAAACATGCTCATGGTTGGCTTCAGGATTAATTTTTGCCAGAGAAACTTCAGCAACCACGGTATATTCTGAAAAAGTTGAACAACCCATATAGTGATAGATCGGCTCGCCATTATAAGAGAAACGGGTCGTACCATCTGGCATGACACCTTTACCTTGCGTCGCCCGTACAGCAACACACAGGTTGGTCTTGCCTGATTTACAGAACAAGCATTCGCCACACTCAGCAGTATAAAGCGGAATCACGTGATCGCCCGGTTTCAGGCTGGTGACACCTTCACCGACTTCAACGACCACACCCGCACCTTCATGACCCAAGATTGCAGGAAATACACCTTCAGGATCTTCACCAGACAAGGTAAATGCATCGGTATGACACACGCCTGTATGGCTAATTTTTACCAGTACTTCACCTGCTTTTGGTGGAGCAACATCCACTTCTACAATTTCTAATGGCTGGCCTGGACCAAACGCAACTGCTGCACGTGATTTCATGTAAAACTGTCCTTTTTTTGCTGATTTACAGATGACTAACAGGAACCTCTTTCTATTCGGAGATTCAACTATTAACATCACTAGATAAGGAATAAAAGATCCTATAATTAATGGAACATCAATGACTAAACCTTCGCCCTTTGTATGTTTGAGCATTTTTACTTTTAGCATCATGCTTTCTGGCTGTGAACTGGCTCCCAACACTGCTGAAGAAGCGAAAATTACGCCGGTTCGACCTGCGCACTGGATCGACAATCAACTTTCAAAACAGCAAATTAATAGCGGTAAAACGGCTTTCTTGCCGCTCTATGATGGCTTTATGAGTATGGCAGCACGTCTGCACCTGATTAACAAAGCTAAATATCATCTGGATCTACAATATTACATTTGGAAGGATGATTATATTGGCAATATGATCTTGTCCCAATTACTTAAAGCCGCCGATCGCGGTGTCAAAGTACGGGTTCAGATTGACGATCAAAATGGTACCCAGCTTGATGACAAGCTTCTTGCTCTAAGCCAACATCCAAATTTTGAAGTTCGGATTTTTAATCCCTATAAATTTCGTCATTTACGTGCGCTGGATTATGGCTTCCGGATGAAAAAGGTCAATCATCGCATGCACAATAAATTGATCATTGCGGATGGTACTGCAGCCGTGACCGGCGGCCGCAATATCAGTAGTGAATATTTTGATGCCAGTGAAGATTTTCAGTTCACCGATGTGGATATATTCTTCGCAGGGCAAAGCGTAACAGATGCCAATCAGACCTTTATTAACTTCTGGAATGATGATCTGAGTTATGACGTTCGACAGATCTTGAATGATGCCGGCCATCCTGAAATGCTTAAAAGGCTCAGAACTGAATTTGAACGAGAAGATGTTGACGAAACTGAACTCAAACGCCGGGTGGGCATTGCCGAGAAACAAGTCGAACAACACTTAAAAAAACAACCCATTCACTGGGCGCCGGCTTATTTTGTTGCGGATAGTCCCGCAAAAGCACGCCCCCATGCCAAAAATGGCGATTATATTTATACCCATATGCTCGAACTGATGGGTGAGCCAAAAAAACATCTGGAACTGGTGTCCTCGTACTTTATTCCCACGCAAAAAGGGGCCGACTATTTAACCCGCCGTGCGCAACAAGGTGTGAAAATCAGAATCCTGACCAACTCTTTTCAGGCCAATGATGTGGCTGCGGTGCATGCCTATTATCAGCAATATCGTCAGCAATTATTGAAAAGTGGCATCGAACTCTGGGAATTTAAACCCTACATTGTCCGTCCGGAACGGACCTGGTATGAAATTATGACTGGAGACATCATCCCGGCTAAAAACAAAAATAGCTCCAGTTTGCATGCCAAATTTTTTGATCTGGATGGCATGGTGTTTGTCGGTTCATTTAATTTTGATCCGCGTTCAGCCTATCTGAATACCGAAGTCGGTCTGGTCATTGAATCGGAAGATTTTCAGAAGGAAATCACCAGTGCGATGGATCAGTACTTACCACGCGTGGCTTATCAACTTAAACTGAACGAAAAAAATGAAATGATCTGGCTGGAACATCAAAAAGATGGCCGTAGTATTCAGCATTTACATGATCCGGAAACTACAAAATTCCAGCGTTTTATGATGAATCTGGTGACGAAATTTCCCGGTGAATGGTTAATGTAATGACATTAGAATGACCTCACAATTACGACGACATGAAAAGCCTGTATTTTGAGAATGACCGCTTAAATTAACTTAGTCCAATCATCGTTTAAAGGGTTTTACAGTCTATTGCGCTTACTTTAGAATTACATTTTTCTCGTATTTTGCGCTTGTTCGCCCTCCACTCCCATGCAATTTTTTGATCTAAGCCGTCAGTTTAAGTTCAGTGATATTCTCACGCCTGTAAAAACTCTCCATGATTTATCCCAGCAAGAATGGTATTTGGCCAAAATTCGGGTGGAACATGACTGTTTGTCCGACTCCGATACGGTCGAGGGACAGGTAGTTTTGAAATCCAGTGAAAATATTCAGCTCGAACTGGAATGGCAGATTCAGGATAGTAGTTATGAATTACAGGTTTTATTTAAAGGTGTAGAAACTGAAGCCACTGATGAGACCGGTATCATGTTGAAAGGTGCACAACTGGTCGATGAACAGCAGCAAGTACTCTCTGCCCAAGCGTTAAGCTTATGGATTGATGGTACTCTTTTGCCGATGTTGCCTGAAATCCGTCAGGAAATTAAAGCACGTTTAAATTTGTGGGATTATGTCGAATACGATGACTAATCGCCGAATTTTGCATTTTTTAAAGAGCCCATGTGGCTCTTTTTTATAATCTGAGTGACGTTTTAGGTTGATTAAACTGCCCTATCTTCAATTTTTTCAGGCAATGCCAAGCTAAATAAGTTGTTATAAAATTTATAAAAAATAAAAAGAGAATCACGACATGATTTCTGATAGTGAATGGCAACAGATTCGCCAGGTGGTCGATGATGCACAACGGGCTGCCATGCATTGCTCTATTGCAACGGTCAACTCTAAAGGCTTTCCTAGCATTACTCCGATCGGAACCGTATTCCTCAACAAAAAGACCAGCACGGGTTTCTTTTTTGATACTTATTCGACTACGTTCTGTGAAAATTTACAGTATCAGCCACTGGCCTGCATACAAGCAGTGAACAGTAGCAAACTGTTTTGGTTTCATGCACTGTTGAAAGGTAAATTTAAGCGTTATCCAGGAGTACGCTTATATGGAGAAATTGGTCCTTTACGTCTGGCCTCGCCTGAGGAAATACAGCAGGTGGAGTCGCGTATTCGAGCTTTAAAATGGACCAAAGGTAGCCAGTTAATCTGGTCAAGCTTTCATCATGTCCGGGAGATTAAGATCAGTAGCTATCGCTGGGTCGAATATCCAAATATGAATAAATAAAGCCAATAACTTACAAATAGTAAGTTTATGTCTTGTCTGTAGCCTAAAACCTCTTTAACCATTTTATCTGATTATTGGATTAAATATTAAACTAGACCCACATGTTCAAACATCAATCGGTAACTTTCGGCTTTTTTCTCTAGAGAAACCGGATATGCTCGAGAAGATGAAGGCATGCGATATAAATACAGATCACGTCCGACAAAATGGGCCTCGCTAGGCTGACCAATACTCGGCTTTAAAGTCCCTTCAGGCATAGACAGCATCATGGTGTCTGTGGCCTTGTCGCCTGTGGTCATAATATGATTGCACTGCGGCATTTGGCTGAGCAGTTGCTCAATATTGGTAGGTACTACAATTTCCAAAAATTTGTCTGAAGCATTGCCCTTTAAACGCCGGATCTGATAGCCACTATCAAAAATCGCAATCCCCGTTTCTGTTAAAAACTCCCGGATCAATTGTTCCTGAAATTTTTTATTGGGTAGATCTAAAAAGTAATCTTTATTTTCAAAGAAAATCAGTCCAAAAATCCGCCACATATCATTTTGATAGTTTGGATAATAAAAGTTCATTTTCCAGCGTGTGGCAGGTGGCGGAAAACTACCCAACATCAGTAATTTGGCATTGGGCGGTAAAAATGGCGGTAGCGGATGCGTTTCAATATCAGACATAGAATTAACTAAATTGAGAGATTTCAACTATTTTAGAAGGTCTTCCGAATCTTGCTAGCTACTTCTTGTCCCCAAAGTGTATAAACTTCCTTACTCGGATGAAAACCATCTGCAGCCATTTGTAAATTCATGGCACGATACTTCTCAATATCGTATTCAATCCATTGCATATTCACTTGCTGATTCACAAAATTTTCTAGTTGCTGGTTCATCTGTTTAGCATACTGGCCAAATAGCCAGGCTAAAGGATTCGGTAGCGCCGGAAACATATTCATTGGCGGCACACCGGCAGCAATGATCAGTTTCGGACTAAATTTTTGCTGAATTTTACTATAAAGCTGTTCCTGCTTCTGAATCCAAACCTCGACAGGTATCAGTTTGGTCACATCATTGACGCCAACCGACGTGACGATTACATCATAGTGCTGGACTTCTATTTGGTCCAAAGCATGAATTACTTTTGAGCTGGTATCGCCTGTTTTGGCCTGTAATTTCCAGTCAATTTCAAAGTCATCTTTCAGTTCATGCAGAATTGCACCCAGTAATGCGTCATCCTGATGTTCTACTCCTACACCTGCTGCTGCCGAATCCCCTAAAATCAGCAGAGAAAGTTTTTTGCCTATTCCGGTTCGACCTTGACGTTTTCCCTGTGGTTCAGGCAACTTCAAGGTATTTTTCTTGACGCGATTACCCTGAATGACGAGTGCAGGAATCAAGGCAATGGTGGCGGCTTTCAGCAACATAGTGGGCTAATTTATATAAAGATATACTTGATTTTACCTGAGTTTATTCTTTTGAACTATTTCCTCAGCAATCATTTTAGATGAATGTTCACCTAAATTTGACTGAGATAGGATTCTTGCAAAATATAGGCTTATACATCTTGCCCTTGGGTAAATCACAAAGGATAAATATAAAAAAATCCCGCTTAAAAACGGGATTTTTATGACAATCAAAGCTTAGATTTTATAGTCATTCCAGCGATTCATACGCTTAAAGGTTCCCACATCATTAAAACGCACGCCCACTTCTTTCATTACTTTATGCGCCGTTTTAGACGTCAGTTGACGGATATAAAATGGCTCCTTGACTACAAAGTAATGAATCGCATGGGTCGAACCAAAATTACAGCAGAATAACTGGAACGGGACCATCCACCATGGATTGAGCACTTGGGTTTGTTTGATCACATCACGTGGATCAATATCGCCATAGTAATGCATATTTGAACTGACAAACTGCAAGCTAAAAGAACGGATAAAGTTCGGAATCACCCAGATGACTGCCAGCAGATTCACGATCGGCATCGTGTTGACAATACCTTGTGACCAGAGCATCTCATAACCAAATAGCGGTGCAATCGCATTTAAACCATGAAAAACCACAAACAGATAGCACAATCCATAGTAAATAATGCTGAGAGGTAAAAAGCCGAATAACTGAGAAATCATGGCAATTTTACGTTCTTTTTCAGGCTGTTTTTCCAGAAAAAGATGAATCATCTTAAACATCTGAAATGGACGCAGATACACTGACATCAACTGGTCACTAATGACCAGAATTCGGCGAATGCCCCAAGGCATACCATTACTGATGCCACGTTCTTCCAGGTCATGTTCAGTGCCTGAATATTTATGATGATGCAAATGTAAACGACGACGTGCCCACGGACTGATGGTGTTTGGACGTGCCAACCAGACCAGTGCTAACATCAAATGATGTGCCCAAGGTGTTTTTTTGAAATACATATAATGAATCAGGTCATGTTCCAATTCATGGGTCAATGACGCAAAAATCGCAATCAAGGGAATGGTAAACCATGCTGAGAGATAACCTGTTCCATATGCTACCGCGCATGCAATCATGCCTGCCCAGGCAAAGCCTAAAATACTCGCACCGATAAAGTTCTGATGTTTGAGTATGGGATAACGAGCACGCACCTCTTCCCCGGCCTGGGTAACGATACTTCTGACCTTGGAGATTCGCTGCTGGTCAGTCATATCCGCAGATGTAGACATATGGACAACCTTTAATTTCTGGACGGTTGTACATTAAAGGAAATTCTAAAAAAGAGAAGTTATCTTTCCACTTTTAGAGTGAGTATGTCTAAGTTTTGGACAGTTTGGAAAAGTTCTTAAAATTGGCGAAAATTAGGAAAAGTTAAAGATGGTCTTTCTCATGAAACGAAAATTTAAAAGTAATTGATTTAATTGCAAATTCATCAATAAAATAAAAATATAATTTTTGATAATTTAAAACTTTATTTTAATAATCAATATATTAGGATTTATAAAATTTCGCTTTTTTGTAAATTCAAGCTATACATTTTTTAGAAAAAAATACTGATTCAGAAATTTTTCTCAGTTTGTCATAAAAAATAAAAAGAGAAGCGCTCTAGCTTCTCTTTTTATAGATCTAAGAGCGCTTTTAACCTAACTTGTTCACCAGTTTAAGTGGTAATACTTTCATGGCTAGACCGAGTGGCAACCAAGGCCATTTCGGCACATAAGCCTTAACTGGTGCTTTTTCAATTTCTGCTGCCAATAAACGCGAACCAGTTTTTTCATCTACTTCAAAAGGTAGCTTTTTTGCCCCTTCATTAATTTCAGTACGAATATATCCTGGGAAAATGGTGGTCACTTTTATTGGCGTATCGATCAATTCAGCTCGAATGCCTTCCGCTAAATGAGCCACGCCGGCCTTACTTGCACCATAAGCCGTTAAATGTTTTGGCATACCGCGCATTGCACTCATAGATGAAATCATCACCAGATGGCCAGAGTTTTGTGCACGGAAGATTTCAACTGCAGCTTCACATTGTGCTAATGCCGAAATAAAGTTGGTTTCAACCGTGGCTTTATTGATAGCAAAATTACCTTTACCAATCCGGCGGCCCTCACCGACACCAGCATTCACAATAACTCGGTCAATGGTGCCAAAGTCTTCTTTAAAAGCACGAAACACTTCAAACACTTGATCGTAATCGGTGACATCTAGTGTTTTGGCAATGACTTTGATGCCATATTGGCTTTCCAGTTCCTGCTTTAAGATTTCCAGACGCTCCAAACGACGTGCACAAATCGCCAGGTTATAGCCTTTTTTCGCAAATTCACGTGCCATACCGGCGCCGATCCCTGAACTTGCACCGGTAATTAAAATTGTTTTAGCCATGTATTTACCCTATTCCTTTATTTTTCTAGCGTATTAGGTTTTCAATCTCATTTTAAATCCAGGTCAATAAGTCTGGACGC
Organism: Acinetobacter lwoffii; assembly: GCF_024129855.1. GTDB lineage: Bacteria > Pseudomonadota > Gammaproteobacteria > Pseudomonadales > Moraxellaceae > Acinetobacter > Acinetobacter lwoffii_L. Next base: position 33,042 of record NZ_JAMXXC010000023.1, on the reverse strand, counting down.
TGTGCTTTAATAAAATGATGTTCATTTAAACTGAGTAGTTGCGGTTCATTACCCACCAGACGTAGTGTCGTGATACTGGTATTGGTAATCGCCCAGTTCAGAGCAAAGGTTTTCTCCGGACTAAGGCCCAAAATTTTGCCTACAGCCACAGAAATCACCCCACCTGAGGTATAAACTACTGCATAGCGTGGTCGGCTTTTGGACAACTGGTCACACAGATTTTCTAAGCCGCTTTCCACGCGTGCTTTGAAACTTGGCCAAGATTCATCATATTCATGGTGATAATCATCGCCAGTCCAGCGTGCAATTGCACCGCTAAAAATCTTGCTCAGATAATCCCGTGGATTTTCATGTTCTGATACATCCTGTTTCAGCAATTCAGGCTGATTAAAGCGCGGCTCATAACGGGCGAATACCTGCTGATGATTAAATTCATTCCAGGCACTATCGGTCAGAATCTCACTTTCCGGAAAACATTTGTCCAGTGATAATTGCGCTGTCTGTTGATGGCGTTGCATGGAACCAGCCACCACATAAGGCGCTTCTTTCAGGATTTCTTCAAAATAGCGACCCAAAAGCTTTGCCTGTAACTCGCCGTTGGGCGAAAGTTGATCGTAACTTTCTGCGCCAAAAGAGGCCTGGCCATGCCGGATCAAGTAAATGGTTGTCATTTTGGCATTATCTCTTTAAATTTAAGCACATACTTTTGTGCAATCTCATTGGCTTCCAGTTTTTGCTTGCCAATCAGTTTCAAGGCACGAATATGCAAGGCATGAATCACCACCCAAAAATCCTTGAACGCTGGATTATTAGTCTGTTTATGGTAATAACGATAATAGATCTGCTGGGCAATCACCGCGAGACGGAAAATTCCGAACACCTCATAAAACGCCCAGTTTTCCGGTTGCAGGCCGGTTTTTCCCAAGTAGTAATCCACCACTTCTTTACGGGTAAACATACCTTTTAGATTGGTCGGCTGGCGGCGTGTTGCCTTAAAGATGGCATTGTCAGTATCTTCCACCCAATAGGCTAAAGCAGAACCTAGGTCCATGAGCGGATCGCCGAGTGTCGCCATTTCCCAGTCCAGTACGCCAATCACTTCAGTCGGATTTTCCGGATTTAAGATGACATTATCAAAACGCCAGTCATTATGAATCACACAGGTTTTAGAATCTGAAGGAATATTATCTTTAAGCCAGTTGCGCACATATTTAAACGATGGAACATTTAAAGTTTTAGCCTTTTCATAACGTACATCCCAGCCTTCGACCTGACGGCGACAATAGCCTTCACCCTTACCGAGATTTTCAAGTTCAGTTCCTTGATAAGGCACCTGATGCAATTCGATCAGTTTATCAATCACATTGATACATAAAGTCCGGATATCGGATTCAGTAAGCTGCAGCTCAGCTGGCATTTTGGCGCGAGGAATAATTCCTTCAAGCCGTTTCATCACATAGAAATCACAACCAATCACTGATTCATCCTGACAAAGCGCCACCATTTCAGGCACCACCGGATAATGTTCAGACAAGGCTTTTTGTACATGATATTCACGTGCCATATCATGGGCTGATTTGGCTTTGGTACCTTGCGGCGGACGACGTAAAATTAGATCGGCATTGGTATACTGTAAACGGTAGGTCCAGTTTGAAGCTCCGCCTGAATATTGGGTCACTTGCACAGGGCCTTCAACATTCACATTTTGCTGAATTAGCCAATTGGTGATGGCTTGTACATCCAGTTCTTCACCTGCACGAACTGCTCCACCTACATCAATAACCGCCATAATTTTTCCTTAAAATTTTTTAATACGTTGCAATCTTCTATTTAAGCCAGTTTATTTTTTGTGGCGTGTACTGTAGCCACGTTTTGCCAGTTCCAGTTTGGCAATCATGCCCTTATGCACTTCATCCGGGCCATCAGCCAAACGTAAGGCACGTGCCTGGGCAAAGAATCCGGTCAGTGGCGTATCACGAGAGACACCGGCACCGCCGTGGATCTGGATGGCCATATCGACAACTTTTTCCAGCACACTTGGCGCAACGACTTTAATTGCAGAAATTTCAGTCAGTGCCGCCATATTCCCTAAAGTATCCATTTTATAGGCTGCATACAAGGTCAAAAGACGTGCCTGATCAATCGCAACCCGTGCTTCCGCGACACGTTCCAAGTTACCGCCAAGTTTTAAAATCTCTTTGCCAAATGCTGTCCGGCTCATGCCTCGGTCAATCATCAACTCTAAGGATTTTTCCGCAGCCCCGATGCAGCGCATACAATGATGAATACGGCCTGGCCCTAAACGGCCTTGGGCAATTTCAAAACCCTGACCGGCGCCACCAATAAAATTCGCTACCGGAACGCGGACATTTTCAAAGCTGACTTCCCCATGGCCATGTGGCGCATCATAGTCACCAAATACAGGCAGCATACGTTCAATTTTTACCCCTGCGGTATCTACCGGAACTAGAACCATCGAATGCTGATGATGACGGTCTTTTGTTTCATCTGGAGTATGCGCCATAAAAATAATAATTTTGGCATTTGGATCGCCCATACCTGATGACCACCATTTACGACCATTGAGAATAATCTCATCACCTTCCACCATCGCCGTTGCCTGCATATTGGTCGCATCACTGGATGCGACTGCAGGTTCAGTCATACAAAAGACCGAACGGATTTTCCCTTCTAATAGTGGCTTCAGCCATTGCTGTTTTTGTTCTTCAGAACCATAACGCCACAATACTTCCATATTGCCGCTATCTGGCGCATTACAGTTAAATACGATTGGTGCAATCAGGCTACGTCCGGAAAGTTCGGCAATATGCGCATATTCCTGAACCGATAAACCTTGGCCAAGTTCAGGACAAGGGAGAAACATATTCCAAAGGCCTGCTGCCTTGGCTTTGGATTTTAAGCTTTCCAGTTCTGCTGGCCATTGCCATTTGGTCCAGTCACTGCCTTGATTCAACTCGTGAACCTGCTGCCAGAAATCAGCTTCAACTGGTTCAATTTCATCAGCAATAAATTTTTTGGTTCTATTTAAATAATCTTGTGCACGTGCTGAAAGCTCAAACATCTCTTTATCCCTCTAAATATTCTAATTCATACACTTTACAACACCTTAACCCAAAACCTATTATGAATAAAATGATTTTATCCCATACATTATTATGCATAGTATTCATTCTAAAACAGTCATGGACCTGCGAAATTTTCATCGTATCGACATTAACCTTTATCCGCTTTTTATGGCAATTTATGAGCAGAACAGTATTTCTAAAGCTGCACAAATTTTATCAATCAGCCAGTCTGCTGCTAGTCATGCTTTACAACGTTTAAGGCAGCATTTACAGGATGATTTATTTGTACGTACTGGTAGCAAAATGCAACCTACGCCGTTTGCGGAACAGATCTATCCTGAGCTGAAGAATGCACTTTTTGCAATTCAAAATATTTCAATACAACATCAGCAGTTCAGACCAGAAATGATTCAGAGTTTGAAAATTGCCGTTCATGATGAAATTGAGCCAATGATCTTTCCCAGACTCGTTCAGCACTTTCAGCAACTCAATCTGGAAATTCAACTTAGCAGCATGAAGCTGGACCGTAAAAATATAGCAGCAGACCTCGCCTCTCAACAGATTGATTTTGTCATAGATCTGGAACAAAACATTGCTGAAAAAATCCAGTTTGAACGCCTGGTGCAAGATGAATTTGTAGTGTGTACACAATTAACAGAAATGAATGAGCAGATTTATCTTGCCTCGCCTCATATTGGCGTGTCATCACGCCGTACTGGTGTTTTGGTTGAAGATATTTATTTAAGTCGGAAACAATATTCACGACAGATTTTTTTACGCTGTCAGCATTACTCAACTGCTCTGCAAATTCTGGAGCAGCAAAAGACAGCCATGCTGACTATTCCTAAAAATGTATTGACGCATTTACAATTGGCTACCAGTCTAAATATTTTTGAAGTCCCTGTGGAACTGCCGAAAATTAATATGGGGATGTATTGGCATAAGGATTTGCAAGAGAATAAAAGACATCAATTTTTGAGAGCTGAAATTTATAAAATTTTTACTTAGGCTATTTATAAAGAAATTTAAATTGCTTAGGCTATTTTATATATAAGTTTAGATGGTTGCAGATTCATCTTTTCGCCAGAAAAATATACTTAGGCTATTTTAGCTGGTACAAAACTAAACACTGAGTGATTAGCTTTTAATCCGTAGATCTACTGGCTTTGCTCTAAAATGGCTCGACTTTTAGCTGTGATTTTACAGCTGGTTTTGCTGATTTGGATCTTGCCTTTGTTAAATCTCTCCATCACCTGGCAAATTGTGCTGGGCTTAGTATTGCTATGTTTTTCTTATTATCTGCTGCATAAAATTACAGTTTATTTAAAAGATGTTTTCCGCCCTTTTAAGAAAGGCAAAAAATACTGGTGCCGTGTAAAAGCCGTAAGTGATGGTGATACCCTCACCTGCTACCGTTTTAATATTCGTCGCTCTGAGACCAAATTGCGCTTTGCTTTTGTCGATGCCCCTGAATCATCACAAGCCTATGGTAAAGAATCGCAACGTCTGGTCAAAAGCATGGTGAATAATAAAATGGTTCGGGTCAAGATAACCGACATTGACCGTTATGGTCGCTGTGTGGGTGTCGTCTATCGCTATCGCAAAAATATCAATGAAGAGATTGTCAAACGTGGTGCAGCGTGGGTCTATGAAGAATATATCAAGGACAAAACCCATTTACGCTATATGATGGAACTGCAAAATAAAGCCAAGAAACAGAAAAAAGGCCTTTGGAAAAGTAGCCGTCCTGTACGTCCAAGTGTTTATCGTAAACAGGTAAAATCGTAAATTTGGTTTTATCAAAGATAAATGGCAAATAATAAAAAGTGATCAGTACATTCAGATCACTTTTTTCATTTTTTTAGTTTTACTAATTTAATAAGCCAAATGCACCAGAAAGCGGAATGCGCCAGCAATCAGGGCCAGCGTTAAAAATCCTGCCAGCCATAATCCTACAAACCATAATGCCTGTTTGCCTTTCATGACCACTCCTTAATGATAGCCATCATCGCCGACCCTGACCTTATGCCGGAATACCCAATAGGACATACCCGTATAAATCACAATAATAGGAATCAGGATCAAGGCACCAATCAAGGCAAATAGCTGGCTATTTTCATGCGCTGCTGCCTGCCAGATAGTCACGCTCGGCGGGATAATATATGGCCATAGACTAATCAAGAATCCGGTATAAGCAAGGAAAACCAGAACAAGCATATAGGTAAATGGGCCTAATTCACTACGTCTTTTACAGGCACGTAAGGCCAGCCAGGTAAATAGCAGAACCAGAACTGGAACTGGCATAAAATAGGTAAATTGTGGCTGACTAAACCAGCGTTCAGCAATCTGAGGATGAGTCAACGGTGTATAAATACTGACAGCACCCAATATGATCAGCAAGGCAATAATCAGCTTAGGCATCAGTTTAAACATTCGATCTTGTAAGTCATCTCCGGTTTTATAGATCAGCCAGCCACAGCCTAATGCCGCATAGAGCACCACCACACTGATTCCGGTGAAAATACTGAATGGAGTGAGCCAGTCCAGACCACCCCCAACATAGACACCATTTCGGGTTTCAATGCCCTGAATATAGGCGCCTAAAATCATGCCTTGCAGGAAACTGGTGATCGCAGAACCACCGATAAAGGCTTTATCCCACCAATGCTTACTGCGGTTTGCCTTGAAGCGGAACTCAAAAGCCACGCCGCGGAAAATCAAGGCAATCACCATCAGAATAATTGGCATATACAGTGCCGAGAGTACGGTCGAGTAAGCAAGTGGGAAAGCTGCAAATAACCCTGCACCACCCAGTACCATCCAGGTTTCATTGCCATCCCAGACCGGAGCCACGGTATTCATCATGACATCACGTTCATCCTGATGCGGAAAGAAAGGAAACAAGATGCCGATGCCCAGATCGAAACCATCGAGAATGGTATAAATCAATACACCCAAACCAATAATCACAATCCAGATTAATGATAAATCAATCATTTTTTGTCCTCCTGATCCGGTTGTTCAGGAACTTCTTCGATACGTTCGCGAATACTACTTAATGGTCGACGCGAGGCCTGAACCACATCGCTATCTGATTCATGATCTGGTCGAGTATGAATAAACTCGGGACCTTTGTGCATCAGGCGCAACATGTAGTAAATTCCGATACCAAATACCACACAGTAGACAACTACAAAAATAATCAGGGTCAGCCCCACCTGTTCAGCGGAAACCGGAGACAATGCATCCTTGGTTCGCATGATGCCGTAGACTACCCAAGGCTGACGGCCGACTTCTGTGGTAAACCATCCCGCCAGCATGGCAATAAATCCGGAAGGTCCCATAATCAGGGCAAATCGGTGCAATGCACGGGACTCATAAAAGCGACCACGGGTACGTGCCCACGCTCCCCATAACGCCAGTAACAGCATCAATACGCCGAGTCCGACCATAATCCGGAAGCTCCAGAACACCACCAGCGAATTCGGCCGGTCTTCAGGCGCAAAGTCTTTAAGTCCTGTAACCTTTCCATCCATCGAATGGGTCAGAATCAGGCTCCCCAAGTTGGGAATTGCGACTGCATATTTGGTTTCTTCTGCCTCCATATCTGGAATAGCAAAGAGATATAAGGGCATGCCTTCATCATGATTGGTTTCCCAATGCCCTTCCATTGCCGCCAGTTTTGCTGGCTGATGCTCAAGGGTATTAATACCGTGCATATCACCGACGATGACCTGCAAAGGTGCAAGTACCAGAAGCAGCCACATTGCCATGGAAAATGAAGTTTTAACCAGTGCATCGCGACGGCCTTTGATGAGGTGCCATGCGGCTGTAGCAGCGACCAGTAAGGCGGAAACCAAAAAGGCAGCCATGGCCATATGGGCCAGACGATAAGGGAAAGATGGGTTAAACACGATAGCAAGCCAATCTTGCGGAACAATCAGGCCATTTTCAATCGCAAAGCCTTGTGGGGTCTGCATCCAGCTATTGGATGATAAAATCCAGAACATGGAAATACAGGTTCCTATCGCAACCATCAAGGTCGAGAAAAAGTGCGCCTTTGGTCCTACTCGACCCCAGCCAAAGAGCATGATGCCCAAGAATCCGGCTTCTAAAAAGAAGGCGGTTAAAACTTCATAAGCCAGCAAGGGCCCAGTCACACTTCCTGCAACCCGGGAAAACTCACTCCAGTTGGTTCCAAACTGGTAGCTCATCACTACACCGGATACGACACCCATCCCGAATGCCACAGCGAAAATTTTCACCCAAAATTTGAACAGATCCTGAAAAATCGGGTTTTGGGTTTTGAGCCAGCGCCATTCCAGAATGGCCAGAAAGCTGGCCAAGCCAATAGAAATTGCCGGAAAAATGATATGAAAAGATACAGTAAAGGCGAACTGTATTCGTGCTAACTCTAATGCAGTTAAACCCAGAGTCATAAGCTTCACCTATGCATTGTTATTTGGCATCTTTGCCCTTCAATTTTTAAGTCATGAATTTTTCTAGTGACATGGTTAGCTTAGGCGTGGCTGTTATAAAAAGTATGTAGTCTTTTGTTGATTATTTTTTAATCAGGTTAAACTGTGTAAGTGCTGCTAGCAGAGAAAATATTGCTCTCAATAATTTTTAAAAGTCTTCTCTTGAGCTTTAGATAAAACAGGCGTAAATTAGGCCTAAATTTAGTTACCCAGGTTAACTAACCATATGTTTTCCGAATCTCCCCGACTTCGTACGCTGTTATTACGCTGCGCACGACTGATGAGCGATGAGATCAATACGATCTTGTTGTCATCTCAATTAAATTATTCCTTATGGCAGGTGTTATACGTCATCCAGTCAAAGCAACAATGCACGCTGGTAGATATTTCCAGTTATCTCAATGTATCCAAGCCCGGTATTACTAAGCGGATTCAGCAACTGGTTGAACTCGATCTGATTGCCCAACTCGAAACTGAAGACAAACGTCAAAAGCTGTTCAAGTTGAGTGAGCAAGGAATTGAGACCTTTGCGATGTGTTCCAAACAGATCGATGCATTTGAAGATCAGTTGCTTGAGCACATTGAATCAGATGATCTTGAAGGCAGTAAAAATACCTTAATGCAACTCATTCAGCAGTTACATCCCTCATCTCAGGACAGACCTCAATGAGCCAAGAACAAGAAACGCCTTTATGGACGCCCAATTTTATCCTGATCAGTCTGGTGAATTTCCAGTTGGTTCTGGTGTTCTACTTGCTGGTGATTGTGATTGTCGGCTACTCGGTTGCTGAGTTAGGTGCGTCGACTGCTCAAGCCGGTCTGGTATCCGGTCTGTTTATTGTGGGTACGTTATTTGGACGATTATTGATCGGAAAATTACTGAATCGGCTGGGTTTGAAAAATACGCTTGTCATTGGCCTGACTGGCTTTCTGCTCTTTTCCGGACTGTATATGATTCCGGCCAAGCTGGAAGTTTTATTGGGTATCCGCCTAATACACGGTTTTATGATGGGTATGGCTTCTACTGTACTGGGTACAGTGATTGCACAGACCATTCCTGCCACACGGCGTGGTGAAGGAATTGGATATTTCAGCATGAGCAGCACCCTTGGCACAGCGATTGGTCCCTTTGTCGGAATCTGGCTGATGACAAATTTTAATTATCAGGTAATTTTCATCTTTACCAGTATTGTTGCGCTCAGCTGCCTGATCTGTGGGCTATTTATCCAGCCACCACGCCTTAAGGCAAGTCATTCGTCAGCAGTCTCTACTCCGCAAAGCACCAGCAAACTGGCTCAGTATATTGAACCGAATGCCCTACCGATTGCACTGATTGTTCTGCTGGTGGCTACTTCTTATTCAGGCATATTATCGTTTATTCACTTTTATGCCAAAGAAATCAATCTGGTCGAAGCAGCATCTTTTTTCTTTCTGATGTATGCCTTTGCCATTCTACTATCCCGTCCTTTTACTGGCCCTTTAATGGACCGTAAAGGTGAAAATATCATTATCTATCCTGCCATTGTGATTATGGCGCTGGGGATATTGCTCCTCAGTCAGGCGCAAAACTCTGTGATGTTACTTGCCAGTGCTGCCTTGCTTGGTTTTGGTTTTGGTAATATCCAGTCAGTGTGTCAAACCATTGCGGTGAAAAGTACGACATTGCAGCGTATGGGGCTTGCTACCTCAACCTTCTTTATTGCCCTGGATGCCGGTCTTGGTTTTGGCCCTTATTTCCTGGGTATGCTGCTGGATCAGATTGGTTATCGTCAGCTTTATCTGTTCTCGGCGCTGCTCACCCTGAGCTGCCTGGTTTGGTATTACCTTCTGCATGGCCGTAAAGCAGGAAAAGTACAGCCTTCTCATTAAAAGCTTTTAAAAGCGCCGACTAAACCGGCGCCGATATTCCAACGGCGTCAGACCGGTTTTTTTATGAAATAAACGGCGGAATGAACTTGGATCCTGATAGCCGACATTTTGCATGATCACATCCACAGCTTGATCGGTTTCTTCCAGTCGTTTACGGGCAGCCTCAATCCGGATCGCTTGTAGATACTGATTGGGCGGTATGTCTAAGGCTTGTTTAAAGCGTCGAATCAGGGTCCGGCCAGTCACATTAAACTGCTCTGCCAGCTGGTTCAAACTAAAATCTTCATGAAAATGCTGCTCTAGCCAGTTCTGGATTTTTTGTACCAGTTCATCATGGTGCGGCCGGCCAATATTCAGCAATGAATAAGACAACTGGCTATCACGGCGGTAATCAATTACGAAAGATTTAGCCGATTGCATGGCCACCTCAAAGCCATACAAGCGCTCAATCAGATGCAAACCCAGGTCAAACCAGGCCAGGCCTCCACCCGCACAATAGATATTCTGATCCCGGCTAATCATCAGATCGGCATTCAGTTTCACCTTAGGATAACGTGAACGGAACATTTCCTGAAAACCCCAATGCGTTGTTGCAACTCGGTCATCTAAAATGCCTGCTTCTGCCAGAAAAAAATTTCCGGTACAGTTTCCTGCAATTAAAGTCGCATCTGCATGTGCAGATTTTAAAAAATGAATCAGTTCTGGATTTTGTTGCAATACATCCTGAATTGGTGCAGCGATGGTCGGTACCACCAGAATATCTGCAGTTTGAATCTCTTGATAAGAAACATGTGCCTGCAACTGCAGCCCATTGATACACCGAATCGGGTGTCCATCCGGACTGGCGATACTCACCTTAAACAGGCGCTGTACATCCTGCTGCTGGATCCGGTTCCAGCTTACGCCAGCCATGGCAAATAAATCGACCACGCCCGTAATGGCCGAAGCCAGTGCCCCATCAAAGCCTAAAATCACCACATCTTGCATATTTTTTTATTTGTCACTTTTCACCCGATTCATGTCATTATTGACAATCCTCCTCAATAAAAGCAACTGCTAGTCTTGATGCTATCTCAAGGATTGCACATTCAGGACAGTACCGTGACCCAACTGATTAATGATAAAGATCTGCATTTCCAGCTTTATGACGTATTCAAACTTGAAGCGCTGACTAAACTGCAACGCTATCAGGATCATGACAAAAATACTTTCGACAGTATTCTGGAAACGGCAAAAGGTATCGCGACCGATTATTTTGCGCCGCATAATGCCAAAGCTGATCAACAAGAACCGAACTTTGATGGCAAACAGGTCAAAACCATTGATGAAGTGAAGACAGCCTGGCAACAGTTTGCCGATGCCGGCCTGCTTTGCGCCCAGCATGATTATGCAGATGGTGGCATGCAACTGCCCACTTTGGTGAATATGGCCTGCAATGCTTATTTTATGTCGGCCAATCCGTCCACCGTGGCTTATTCTTTTCTAACGGCCGCTGCGGCGAACCTGATACAGGCTTTTGCCTCCCCAAAACAAAAGCAAATATTCCTACCGCATATGTTGAGTGGCCGCTTTGCTGGCACCATGGCCATGACAGAGCCGAATGTAGGTTCCTCTTTGGGCGATCTGACCACTAAAGCCATTCCTCAGGCAGATGGAATTTATAAAATTAAAGGCCAGAAAATGTTTATTTCGGGTGGCGATCAGGACATTACCGAAAATATTGTGCATCTGGTCTTGGCGCGGATTCAGGATGCGCCGCAAGGCGTGAAAGGAATTTCCCTGTTTATCGTACCAAAATTCAAAACCAACGAGGATGGTTCACTCGGTGAAGCTAATGATGTACAGCTGGCTGGCTTACTGCACAAAATGGGCTATCGAGGTACTACATCTACAGTTTTAAGCTTTGGAGAAAATGATAATTGCTTAGGCTATTTAATTGGTGAACCCGGTCATGGCTTAAAATATATGTTCAAGATGATGAATGAAGCACGTGTGGGTGTCGGTCTGGGCGCAGCCATGATTGGTTATCGTGGCTATCTGGAATCTCTGGATTATGCTAAAAACCGTCCGCAAGGCCGGCCAGTTCATGAAAAAACACCTGACTCCAAACCGGTGAATATCATTGAACATACCGATGTCAAACGCATGCTACTGGCGCAAAAGTCATATGTAGAAGGTTCGCTGGCACTTTGCTTATTTGCAGCCCGATTAATTGATGAACTTCAGGCAGCTCAAGATGAAGATAGTGCAATTCTGCTTGATCTCATCACCCCGGTGGTCAAATCTTTCCCTTCTGCCTATGGTCCGAAAGCCAATGATCTGGCTATTCAGGTCCTGGGCGGCGCGGGTTATACTCGTGAATATCCGGTGGAGCAATGTTACCGTGATAACCGGCTCAATCCGATTCATGAAGGAACTTACGGCATTCAATCTCTGGATCTGCTGGGACGTAAACTCTGGCAGCATAATGGCAAAGGGCTCAATCTGCTCATGCAGCGCATCCAGAAGACCTTGTCAGAGATTCATGAACCTAAGATAGTGGAACTCGCAAAGATCTATAAACAGCATCTTGCCACTGTGCAAAAGACTACACAGATTTTAGGCCAGGCCTTGCATCAAGGCAAAGTCAGCGAAGCTTTGGCCAATTCAGGCCTGTATCTGGATATGATGGGTAAGACCATCCTAGCCTGGCTATGGCTGGAAATGGCGAATCAGGCTCAACTCAAGTTTGGCACATCTTCGCAGGCAGAAGATCAGACTTTTCTGGCAGGGAAAATTCAGGCAGCTCAATATTTTATTCGCTGGGAACTCCCTGAAATTGAACATCAGGCCAAATTACTGATGCATCTGGATGATACTTGCCTGAATATGCAAGCCGACTGGTTCTAGGCAGAATTAATCAAAAAATGCGCCTTTATCGGCGCATTTTTATTTTGTAATTCATTAAGCTGTAGAGTTATTTACACCAAATTTTTTAAATAGCTTGGCACGCTTGGAAGGCAAGATATTAGCCTTACTTAAATCGCCCTGATAGTGCTGATATACCCGCTGATCCATGATTTTGTACCATAAAGGTGGAATCAAGGCTGGAATCAGCATGGTTGCATAACCGCTGGGTAATTCTGGCGCTTCATCAAAATGCCGCAACGCCTGAAATGGACGGCTTGGAAAAGCATGATGATCAGAATGGCGTTGTAACTGATACAAAAACAGATTAGTTACGATATTGTTGTTATTCCAGCTATGTTCCGGCAAGGTTCGCTCATAACTGCCATCCGCTTTCTGTCCACGTTTCAGTCCGTAGTGCTCGATATAATTCACAATCTCAAACAGGCTAACGCCATAAAATGCCTGTGTCAGTGTATAAGGAATAATTTTCTTGCCATACGCCTTTAGCATCAAGGCATGATAGCCGGCACTCATGGCCCAACCATGAAACAGCTCATTTTCCTGATTAAAGAATTTCAGTCCCTTACGCTCGAGCCGTCTTTTTTCAATCTGGATTGCAGATTTTAATCCGCCTATTACGGTACGTGGCCAGAAACGGTAAAAAGATTCACCCATTTTTGAAGATGCCGGATCTTCTGGTGTCGCCACCCGTTTATGGTGTCCATAAGGATGTTCGATTCGGAAATGGTTATAGCCCAAAGGCATCAGGCTGGCATGAGACCAGTAATGGTCTTTTTTCTGTGGACGATGGCTGAGTTCATGTGCGGTATTCACCCCCACACCATTAATCGCACCCATAGAAACTCCCAGCAATACCTGATCTAGCAAAGACATATTTGGGCGACTTACGACATAGCCAGCAAAGGCATTGGCTGCCATTTGTAAGGGAATAAATGTTTTTACAATGCGGTCATAATAAGGATCGTTAACCAGTGCCTTGATCTGCTCATCATTTGGGTTATTGGCATCATCGCCAATCAGAGCATCCAATGTCGGAATGATGACATGCAATAATAAAGGCCCGCCCATCGCAAAGACTTTTTGAGTGGCTTTAGGACCAAAATGATAACCGGCCAGAATTCCCATTCCGATCACAGGCAGACCTGGGCTGAGCAACCAGCCAAAACGTTTTTTATCCAGCTTTACACCTTTTAGTGCCGACGCTTCCTGCGTAAACTGCGCTTTCTGGATTTGTGCAGGGGCATTCATTGCGACCTTCCTTTTTTATGTTACTCTGCACTTATAGTTGAATATTTCAGCAGCCGCGAACAGTATTCAACTTCCAGAAAAGCTATGTCAGCGTCTTTGGCACATGCTGCCAAATTCTGGCCTAAAATCACAAAGTTAAAAAATTTATAGTCAATTAAATGAAATAAAACAGAAGAATAGAGTTAGGCATGGATGCTTTAAGTAAAATTTTTGATGATATTCATCTGGAAAAATCGGAATATCTTTATCTGAATGTATTTCATCCAGGTGGCTTTGATTATCAGCATGAGCCTTTTATGCTGGCCTATATCCTGTTACAGGGACAGGCCCAATTAAAGTTCATGAATGGTGATCGGCTGGAGCTGCAGCAAGGTGATCTGGTGCTATTACCTGCAGGTTCTGCCCATCATGTTTCCTGCCCAGACAATGCCGATTTTTCTGAGCACCATGCGATTAATCCTTATTTTCAGAGCAATGCACAGCAATGTATTGATCTCAATCGGGAAAATTCGGCGGAGCATAGTTTCATACTGGCTATTCGTTCTAGCTTGGATATCCAGATGGCCAAACCTCTTTTGAGTGCATTACCTAAATACCTGCATATTCAACATATTCTGGGTGATACGGCGCCAGAATGGTTACAGGTTGGCTTGCAGTTTCTGGCACTGGAAACCCAGCAGCTTCGTCCCGGACGTGACAAGATTCTGGATCATCTGGTCAGTATTTTACTGATTGAATGCGTACGTGATTATATTTTAAACCTGGAAAATGCCTCGAGCTGGCTGAATGCGCTCTCGCATCCGGAACTATCCAATGCACTGGCAGCGATTCATGGCAAACCTGAACAATTCTGGACTGTAGAAAGTCTGGCCGAACAATGTCATATGTCACGTTCCAAATTCGCCTAGTTATTTACCCAGATTGTCGGTGAACCGCCCTTTGCCTATCTGCAACAGCACCGCCTGCGTCTGGCAGCGCAATATTTGAGAAATAGTGGATTTGGTATCCAGCAGATCGCTTATCTGGTTGGTTATTCATCCGAGACGGCGTTTAGTCAAAGTTTTAAAAAACAGTTTGAACAGACGCCGACCCAATACCGGCTGAATTGTCAGAAGAACCAGTCTTTATTACCAGACTAAAATTACTGGACTAATGCCAATACTGCTGTGACCGGATCTTCGCTATTGCCAGAAAGTAGCTGCTTGTGCATGGTGATATGCTGCATAACCTGAATCTGCGCTGCTTCAATATCCATCAGTTTTTCAATTTCAGCTGCCAGATTTTCAGGTGTAGCAGCGGATTGGATGAGTTCTTGAATCACTTTTTTGCCAGCAATTATATTTGGTAATGAAAAATATGGGATTTTTACCAGTAATTTGGCAATTCGATAGGTCAGCCAGTGCAATTTATAAAAAGTCACCATCGGACGGTGCAGCAACATCGCTTCAAGCGTTGCAGTTCCAGACGCCAGTGCAATAATATTGGATGCATTCATGACCTGACGGCCAATTTTGGATTCAGCGCTGGTATTTTCCATCAAGCGAATTTGGGTTTTTAAGCTCTCAGGATAAGTGGCCAGTAAACTTTCGATTTGCTGCTTGCGTGCATCATTAATCGCAGGAATCAGAAAGGTATAATCCGGATATTTGTGATGCAGAATATTAGCTGCATCCAGAACCAAAGGTCCCAAACGCTCAATCTCGCCACGGCGGCTTCCCGGTAATAATGCAATATATTTCTGATCTGGGTCTAGGCCTAATTCTGTCTGAGCCTCCAGAATTGGATTTTCAAGCGGCAATTGGCTAGCGAGCGGATGTCCGACAAAAGCTGCAGGAACATCCCATTTTTTAAAGAACGCTTTTTCAAATGGAAACAGGCACAGCACCAGATCAATACTGGCTTTAATGCCATGTATACGGCCTTGACGCCATGCCCAGACCGAAGGACTGACGTATTGCACGGTTTTAATCGGTAACTGTTTTTGTTTAATGGTTTTTGACAAACGCAGGTTAAAATCAGGCGCATCAATCCCGATAAAAATATCGACCGGATCTTTAGTCCAGGTTTCCACCAGACCATCCCGCACAGCAAACAGTTTTTTAATATCTTTTAAAACTTCGACAATGCCCATCACCGACAGAATATCCATCGGATAATAGCTTTTAAAACCTTCCGCGATCATTTGTGGACCACCGATACCTTCAAATTCAGCATCAATGCCTTGCTCACGAAAACGGCGAATCAATTTTGCGCCAAGCGTATCTCCAGAGACTTCACCGACCACGATTCCAATTTTAAGCTTTCGATTTAGCAAGTGGGTTTCCTCTCAGATCCGCATGGAAATTTATTGAATCGGGATTCTAACATAATCCTGTAACTATTCCGGAAGAAGCTTAAGCAGCTTCTCATTTTAAGAAACTCACCATTTAGAATAACTTAGTCAATAAGGGAGCTTGCATAACAAGAATTAAATCGACATTTACAGGTACATTCAATTAGACAGAAATGGGTCAAATCGGACAGTTAAAATCAATCATTATATTCGCACTTTATACATAACCCAGTGAATAAACATGAAAGATCACCTAATATTCTTCACCTAGCTTTATCTTTTTTATGCATAAGTAAATCAATAATCAAGACAACGACTTATATCCAAAAGTCATAAGATATGCTCGTTTTTTGATTTTGGCATATATGCATGTTTGGTCCGATTGAATTTATTTTAGCAGGCGTTCTGGTAGGTTTTTGTGTAGGTGTCACCGGTGTCGGTGGCGGTTCATTAATGACGCCAATTCTTATCAGTTTATTCCGGATTGAACCGCATATCGCGATTGGTACTGACCTGCTCTATGCCGCGATTTCTAAATTCTGTGGCTCGTTTGTGCATGCCAAGAAAATGAATATTGTCTGGCCGATTGTGATCTGGCTGGCCGTTGGCAGTATTCCCGCATCTTTTGCAACACATTGGGTTCTTGATAACTATCTGAGCCAATCAACGCATTACAAGGCCGTCCTGACCATGGTATTGGGCTTTATGCTAACCATTACCGGCTTATCCATTCTGTTTCGTAGCCAGATCGAAAATCTTTTTAATAAATACAGAAAACGAGAACTACCGGATATGACGCAGGATCTGGAAAAAGTGAAGCTGCAAGCCAAAGAAAAGCGCGTTGCTATCATCATCATGGGCATTATCTTGGGCATATTTGTCACGCTATCTTCAGTGGGTGCCGGTGCATTTGGTATCATGGCACTTGTAGTGATGTTCCCGAATCTGCCGATGATTCGTATTATTGGCTCTGACGTGGTGCACGCGGTATTACTGACACTGGTCGCAGGTCTAGGTCATATGTCTTCAGGCAACGTCGATTTCATGCTGCTCATGTGGTTATTGGTGGGGTCTATTCCGGCGATTATTGTCGGCACTTTACTCAGCTCACGTATGCCGGAAAAACTGATCCGCAAAATTTTAGGTATTACCCTATTTGCGCTGGGCGTGAATTTCATGATTAATCCTGTGAAATCAAAACCGGCTCAACCTGCTGAAACAGCAATGATAATTGTGAATCAAAATTCCCCGTCCGTTTAAGTTAACTATCCGATTCATCACTTTTTTTTCAAAGAAGTATTCATCTTTTTTATAACAAAGTGACGCATCATTCATGTTATATTCGGGCTATTAAACAACCTTTTGTATGATCGAACCAGTGACGGCAATGAATACACAACAGTCAAATCCTATTTCAGCATCAGATATTGATGACGTGAATATCCACAGCATGATTCCTCTTGTAACCCCTGCTGAGCTTAAAGCAGAGTTACCGTTGACTGAAACTGCTTATCAAACCGTACTGCATGGTCGTGAAACGATTCGTAAAATTCTGGATGGTGAAGACAAACGCCTGTTCGTTGTAATTGGCCCTTGTTCTATCCATGATCCGGCGGCGGCGCATGAATATGCTGAACGCTTAAAAGTACTGAGCGAAAAAGTTAAAGACAGCTTATACATCGTGATGCGGGTTTATTTTGAAAAACCACGGACTACCGTAGGCTGGAAAGGCCTGATCAATGACCCAGACATGAATGATTCATTCAATATTGAAAAAGGTCTGCGTATCGGTCGCAAGCTATTACTTGAACTGAATGAAATGGGCTTGCCATGTGCCACTGAAGCACTTGATCCAAACTCGCCACAGTATTACCAAGACCTGATTTCATGGTCAGCAATTGGTGCACGTACCACAGAAAGCCAGACCCATCGTGAAATGTCTTCTGGTCTTTCTTCACCAGTCGGCTTTAAAAATGGTACTGATGGCGGTTTAACGGTCGCGACCAATGCGATGCAATCTGTGAAACATGGTCACAGCTTCCTCGGTCTGAATGATCAAGGCCAGGTGGCTGTGATTCGCACTTCAGGCAATCCTTATGCTCACGTGGTACTGCGTGGCGGTAATGGCAAGCCGAACTACGATGCAGGCTCGGTTGCCGATGCAGAAGCTGCTCTAGCCAAGGCCAAAGTCAGCACCAAGATCATGATTGATGCCAGCCACGCCAACTCTAACAAAGACCCGTACCTGCAACCACTTGTACTTAAAAACATTTCCGAACAAATTCTTGATGGAAACAAGTCAATTGTTGGTATTATGGTAGAAAGTCATCTTAAGGGTGGTCGTCAGGACATTCCGGCGAACCTGAATGATATGGAATACGGTCAATCCGTTACGGATGGCTGTATCGACTGGGAAACGACTGAAAAAGTTTTACTCGACATGCATGAGGCATTGAAAGACATTTTACCTAATCGTTAAATGATCTGACCAACGCCATCGCCAAGATGGCGTTTGCATTTCTAGAACAAGGAAAATTTATCTGATGAATGATATTGAAACGGCATTAAGCCAGATTGAGAATTTTCAGTTCATACACGAACATCTGTTTAGCTCCGGTCAACCGACCACTACCCAATTACAGCTGATGAAAGAATACGGTGTATCTACAGTCATCAATGTGGCGTTGACCGATAGCGAACAGTATCTGCCGCATGAAGATAAAATTTGCCTTGAGCTGGGACTGAACTATATTCAGGTTCCGATTTCCTGGGAAACCCCTTCAGACAATCAATGCCTGCTGGTACTGGATCTGATCGATCATCTGGTAAAAGAGCAAATGGTCTGGGTACATTGTTCGCAAAACTACCATGTCAGCTGTCTGATGTACTTATATCGTCAGTACTATATGGATATGGATCTACCTACAGCACAAGAATACTTGCATCAGATCTGGGAACCAAATGAAACCTGGACTGGTTTAATGCATGCAGTTGCCCTACAGTTACAAGGCCGTAAAGCAACGCAGGAACTGGAACTTTCCTTAATTAATCCAAATTATTTTGCCTGATTTTATTTACTATGGCTCAATAACACGGTTGCCATCGACATAATGCCTTCCTGACGACCGGTAAAACCTAACTGTTCAGTGGTGGTGGCTTTAATACTGATTTGAGTCACATCAATATCCAAGACATCTGCAATACTTTGACGCATGGCCAAATTGTGTTTCGCCAGTTTTGGACGTTCACAGGCCACGGTAATATCGGCATTATTCAGGTGATAACCACGATCCAGAATTAGCTGATAAACATGCTTGAGTAATACCCGACTATCTGCACCTTTAAACTCAGGATCTGTATCTGGGAAATGCTGGCCAATATCTCCGAGCGCCAAAGCACCCAACAAAGCATCACAGAGTGCATGCAGCACTACATCACCATCCGAATGTGCTTTCAGACCGTGAGTATGCGGAATTTGAATGCCTGCCAGAGTGACAAAATCACCTTCTTCAAATGCATGCACATCCAGACCCTGGCCAATACGAATTTGTGCGATCACCTTATACATCCTTTAGAAATAGCCCATTGAAATCTTGTACACTTGCTTTCTATTTCGCTATAGTTAGACCAAGCGTAACACAGTGAAAGTATAAGCGATCATGCTACTGAAAACTGATATAAATATGTTGAAAATAATTGGCCTGATGCTCGGTCTGGGGACGATTTCTACGGGTAGCTCAGCGATCACAATGGATTGTAGCGATGACAGCAAAAAAACGGCTGCCATGAATAAAGTCTGCTCAGCATCGCTGGCTGAATCTCGTGAAAAACTCACAGACCAATACTTTACTGCTTTTCTGATTACTGATGCACCTGTGCGTTTATTACAAGATAGCCAACAACTATGGGCGACCCGCTTACAGCAATGCAAAACGCTAGACTGTTTTAAACAGCAGTTTGAATGGCGTTTAGATGATTTAAATGTCTATATTTCACTGAATCAAAGTCTGACCCAGCATTATATTAAGTTTGAACAGGGACAAATCGCCAAGCAGCCCGTGCATCTCAAGATTCATCAACTGACCAAAGACCGGATCAAGATTGAAGGCCTGGCATATCGTAATCCAAATAACCGGACCGAGAAGCAGACCGTTCCTTTTTTAGCCTATACCACGCCTGAGACAAAAAACCAGATCACCGATAATGAAAATGACTGCCGCTATGAGTTTAACTATAGTAAAGCCATTTTAGCGGTCAGTAGCCAGCAGAAAGGCTGTGAACGATTTACCGGTATTTATCGACTATATGATTGATTTAATTTAAAAATATTAAAATTTATTGTTATATAAAATGATATCTTTGATGTAAAAAATAGCCCGCAAGCGGGCTATCAATTTAAGCTGGATAGTATTGCGCAATTTCCTGACTAATCATCGCAGCCGTTGCAGCTGATAAAGTCCAGCCCAGATGACCATGTCCGGTATTGTAAAAGACCCGCTCATGTTTGCCACGGCGTACCACAGGCATCATATTTGGCATCATGGGGCGTAAGCCTGCCCACGGAACAACATGCTCAGTACACAGGTCAAAATTACGATTGGTCCAGTCAATTAAAGGTTGAATTCGGTCAGCACGAATATCCCGGTTATAGCCATTAAACTCGGCTGTTCCTGCAACACGCAAACGATCCTTGCCTAGGCGTGACAAGACAATTTTCGCACTTTCATCTAGCAGACTGACCCAAGGTGCGTTGTTCTGGCTCTGCTCATCATTCAGTTGCACGGTAATCGAGTAGCCTTTGACTGGATAGACATTGACTCGTTCACCAAGTATTTCAGCCAATTGATAGCTGCCAACCCCTGCACAGACCACAATGGCATCTGCATTAATCTCCAGAACATCCTCTGGAGAGGAATGGACATTTTCAGTACTAGGTTTGTATTTAACCCGAATATTCTGAGCCTGATGATCAACAACAAAAACATCTTGACCAAACTCAAATTTCACGCCTTTTTGCATACAGGCTTTGGCCAAACCGGTACTAAATTTATGAATATCCCCGGTGGCATCGCTCTGACAGTAAAATCCTGCATAATAATCGCCAGTTAATGCAGGTTCGATCTGCTTGATTTCTGCATTGGAAATGGCATTGCGCTCCAGACCACCGCTACACAACAGATCATTGACTTTGATCGCAACATCATAATCCGTTTTGTTATGATAAAAATGTAAAATGCCGCGTTTTTCTAAATTGAAATCAATATTTTCTGTTTCGGCAATTTCAAATAAGCGTGCTCTTGCCAGTAAAGCCAGCCGTACAGTCTCTCGGGTATTGGCTTCATAATGTTTGATATTGCCCAGAAATTCCATGAGCCAGCTGTATTTATGCACACTGAAAGAAGGATTGAGCAAAAGTGGTGCGGTTTTTTGTGACATCCATTTGATGCCTTTGAGTACCGTGGCTTTCTGGTTCCATACTTCGGCATTACAGGCAGAAAGCTGGCCGCCATTGGCAAAGGATGTTTCCATTGCCGGATAAAGATGCCGATCAACCACAGTCACTTGATAGCCTGATTGTGCCAGCTCATAAGCTGTGGTTACTCCGGTAATACCGGCCCCAATCACCACGACATGACGCATAGACACCTCCTTGATTATATTGATGTCTTTTCCCATCTGTCATGTGTACCTGAGAGC
The DNA here is from genome assembly GCF_024129855.1 of Acinetobacter lwoffii. Taxonomy (GTDB): domain Bacteria; phylum Pseudomonadota; class Gammaproteobacteria; order Pseudomonadales; family Moraxellaceae; genus Acinetobacter; species Acinetobacter lwoffii_L. The sequence goes on along the minus strand of NZ_JAMXXC010000023.1, from coordinate 11,422 downwards.
TTCGGTAGATACATTGCACATCAATGCGGCCACCTTCCCCTTCGGTGAGTGATTGAACACTTCTCTCCAGAGTTTTTATCCATTATCACAGTCCTTTTGCCTGAGAGTTTCCTGGGACCTTGCTCCTTCGGCGAATGCAGAAGCATTTCTCTCCTGCAATAATGTTTTATTATCATGAGCAATTTATATACCATTTTTAGGAGAAACACAGTTTTTATTTATGTTAATTCACGTGAATTTATCCATGATTCTTTTTTTTAATTAACAGTATACATGTGTGATAGAGGATATTGCCTAGATATTAAATTTTTAGATTTTTCTGCCGTAAGTAAAACGAGTAAGTTCTACCCTTTATAAAATTCCAGAACTTATTTAATTTTGGCGCTTAAATAAAATTTAACCTTTTTTTTGCTTAGGCTATTTTAATAATTCAAAATGTAGAGTTTTCCTTATCCATTTTAGAATTTTAGATAAGCCAAGAAAGCATCAGTACTAAGCTTACTGCTGCGACCACTGTTTGTACACTGATAATACTGGCCATTAACTCGCTATCGCCGCCATATACCCGGGTTAAAACATACGAAGCTGAGGCGGTAGGAAGTGCAAAGAACAAGACCAAAACCTGAGTAGTTAATGCATCAATCTGGAAAATTTTACACACTAAAAATGCAATCAGCGGCATTCCGAACACGCGGCCAAAGGTTATCAGGCTGAGTGGCAACACATCACGCTGAAAACCCTGAAACTGTAAGGCTGCTCCCACACACATCAAACCGAGCGGCAAACTGCACAGTGCAATCTGTTTAAGAAACTGCTCTGCTCCAGTCCAGAGTGACAAACCAGAAAGATTAAATAAACCACCCACAATACAGCCTAGAATTAATGGATTTTTAGACAAATCCAGGATGATTTTTTTCAGCTGCATATCGTGGCTACGGGTAAATGCCAGCACTGACAAGATATTCACCAAAGGAATACACAGCACCATGATCACAGCGAAAATAGTCATACCCTGCTGCTGAAATAAGGCGCTGACAGCAGCAAGGCCAATATAGGTATTAAAGCGCAGTAAACCTTGAACATAGACGCCGAAACGCGCATAGGAAATTCGGTAAATTTGGCGCAAGATATACAGCGCAATACTGACCACAGCCATGATGCTAAATACGACCAGTACTACATCCTGAATGACATTCATTTGAATCTTGGCAGTGGCCAGATTTAAAAACAGCATTACCGGAAACAATGCATAATAATTTAACTTTTCAGCGCCTCGCCAAAAATCATCACTCAACCATTGCCTACGCTTAAGCAGATAACCAAAGCTGATCAGTCCGATGAGGGGAAATAAAGAAGTTAAAATAATATGCAGCATGTGACATCCTGGTCTGTTTTCTGCCTAATCTTAAGCCGCTTAGACTGAACAGAAAACTTAGCATATTGATGAGCTTTTTCACCACTCAATTTAAGTAGCAAAAAGCTTGAATTTTCACCAACTAATCATATTGATCTGATGATTTTTTCTAAAATCAGTACATGTAACGGAATCAAAGGTTCTCCGAGCTTTTGACCCAGTGGATATGCTTCAATCTTTTCAGTCAGCTGATAGCCATGGCGCTGATAATATGCCAACAGTTCAGTACGAACATTTAACACTGACATCTGAATCACGTTCTTCTTAAATATTTCGAAAATATGGGATTCGGCAAAGTCCAATAATTGCTTGCCATAACCCGAGTTTTGCTCAGCAGGTGCAACAGCAAAGCTTCCAATCTCTGCTACTTGCTGCCCTAAGCTCACGCCAATACAACCAAGAAGCTTATTATCAATTTCCAACACAAACAGCTGAAAATTTTCTAAATTGAGCAAGTCATATAACTGTTTTTCTTGAATACGATCACCCTGGATCATTCCTGCTTCAGTCGTCCATCCACCCGGAGTACGATAAGCTGTATTAATCAGCATAGTAAGTTGCTGAACATCAGCCTTGCTCGCCAATCGTATATTTTTATAGTGATTCATTTTATAAATAAAAAAAGTCAGACCGGAGTCTGACTTTAAAACAATTTCACTTTAAAGTTAAAGCAAATTATTTAGGTTCAATCGGTGCAAATGGCGCAACAACATCGGCATTTTGCGCACGGTGACGCATGAAGTGATCCATCAGCACAATCGCCAGCATCGCTTCAGCAATCGGGGTTGCACGCACACCTACGCAAGGATCATGACGACCTTTGGTCAACACATCAGTATCTTCACGATCAATATTGATGGTTTTACCTGGCGTGGTGATAGATGCAGTCGGTTTCAACGCAATCGCAACACGGATGTCTTGACCGCTAGAAATACCACCTAAAATACCGCCAGCATGATTGGCCAGGAAGCCTTCTGTGGTGAGTTCATCACGGCTTTCATGACCAAACTGTTCAGCGACACCAAAACCATCACCGATTTCGACACCTTTAACGGCATTAATCGACATCATGGCATGCGCAATGTCAGCATCTAGACGATCAAAGACTGGCTCGCCCCAACCCACTGGCACTTTAGACGCAATGATCTCGAGTTTAGCGCCACAACTGGTACCTTGCTCACGCAAAGACGTCACTAGCGCTTCAAAACGTGGTACTGCATCCACATCGCCACAGAAAAACGGATTGTTTGGAACTTCGTTCCAGTCCAGTTTCTCTGTTTTTTCGGTGCCGATCTGGGTTACATGACCACGAATCTCAATGCCAAATTTCTCAAAAAGGAATTTCTTGGCAATTGCACCCGCAGCAACACGCATTGCCGTTTCACGCGCACTTGAACGGCCTCCACCACGGTAATCACGGAAACCATACTTTTGGGTATAGGTATAGTCGGCATGACCCGGGCGGAAAGTTTGTGCGATATTGCCGTAGTCTTTCGATTTTTGATCCGTATTACGAATTAACAAACCAATTGAAGTACCGGTGGTTTTACCCTCAAACACACCGGAAATAATTTCTACTTCATCGGGTTCTTTACGCTGGGTTGCAAATTTCGATGTACCCGGCTTACGGCGGTCCAGATCCTTTTGCAAATCAGCTTCAGTCAGCTCAATGCCGGGTGGAACCCCATCGATGATGGCCATCAGGCCAACACCATGAGATTCACCACAAGTCGTTACACGGAACAGTTGCCCTATACTATTACCTGCCATGTCAAACGACTCCTTATGCAATAGACTGAATAAATAGATCACGGTAGGTACGGCATTGCTCTGCAGTCAATGCAAAGATACCCGTACCACCTTTCTGGAATTGTAACCAGTAGAAATCAACCGAATTAAAGTTTTGGCGCATCGCCCATTCTGAGTTACCCACTTCGATCACGATCAGGCCATTCTCAGTCAGATAATCTGCTGCTTGAGCCAGCATTTTACGCACCAGATCCAGACCGTCCTGACCTGCAGCAAGTGCAAGCTCAGGCTCATGATGGAATTCCTCAGGCAAATCAGCCATATCTTCCGCATCGACATACGGCGGATTAGATACGATTAAATCGTATTGGTTTTCAGCTGGAATTTTTTCAAACAGATCTGATTCAAGCAAAGCGATCTGATATTGCTTGTCATGATGCTCAGTATTGATTTGCGCAACTTCCAAGGCTTCTTTCGAAATATCAGTCGCATCTACTTCCGCTTCAGGGAAAGCATAAGCCAAGGCAATTGCGATACAGCCGGAACCGGTACACATATCTAGAATGCGTTGTGGTATCTTCGGATTCGGGTTTTCCGGCAAGTTATTAACCGCTTCACCCATTTGACCATGTTCACCCAGGAAATACGGGGCAAAACGGTTCTGAATCAGTTCAGCAATCGGTGAACGTGGAATCAGCACACGCTCATCGACATAGTAGGGTTTGCCGTCAAAGTAAGCCAGATTCAATAAATATGAAGTTGGAACTTTTTCATTAATACGGCGTTCCAGCAGACTTAAAAATTCGGCTTTTTCACTTGGCAATAATTTGGCATCTAGAATTTCAGCGTCCGCTTTCCATTCTAGTGACAGGGTTTGCAACACTAGCGCTGAACTTTCAGCAAAATAATCTTCTGTGCCTTGGCCCAAATGTGCATCGTATTGACGTAATGCTGTCACACCAAAACGAATAAAATCACGAATGGTGGTTAAATTTTCAGCGGCTTCCTGCATATGTTCAGGGCTAATAGTCGGTCGATCCACTTAAGGCGTCTCCAAGGTCATTTTTTTAAACGCCTTATGATACCCTGTTTTGCCTGCTTTTATAATGCTAAAAGCATGAAAAACACGAATTCTCTACGCTCACAAAAATTATAAAACTCCTGTTTTTGTGAGCGATTATGCAGATAAATGTTTACTTTATTCAGAGGTGTTTTTGTTAAATATCTATGTTAATGGTATGACGACTTATCGAAAACCGGACGCATAAGAACGGGATTGATAAAGATTGGCCTGATCCATAATCAAAGCCAGCATACATTGCCCTTGTTGCTGTTTGGCATATTTTCCTGACATTCTAAAATTACATTGCTGGGCCAGTTTACGCTCCCACAATACATGCTGACTGCGAATGGCGGCGGTTTGATTCGGATTCAATTTAAGATAAGTTTTATAGTTTTTCTTCAGACGTTTATTGTGAACTTTCAGCTCTTTTTCCAGGCATTTTTCCGCTTTAGGTGTATTACCATAACTGAAATTCATACATTGTGAATATTCTTTGGAATACCCCATAGCAGCCTGTGTTTGAGCGGAAGTACCCACAAAAATTGCAACTAAAAACCACGCAAGACGCATAACATCCCCTTTACCGAAAGCGGTACAATCCTAATAAATGTTTAACAATCAATATTGTTTAAATTATCCACTGATATTAACGCAGTCCGGACAAAAATCCTATGCATTTCTTGGAAAGGAAGATTCCACAGTTCCACAATTGAAAGTTGGCCTGTGATCCTCATATAATTCATATTCAATCTTCAAACGAGCCTCTATCTATGAGCTATAAGCACAATAATCTTATGGCGATGCGCCAGAATTACTGGAATGATCAAGCATCCGGTCAGGTGCAGCAAGAAAAGGTTTTTTTGCAGTCGACCTTAATGCAGCATGGCGTATTTACCGATGCGACACTGGACGATGCTAAATATCTGTTTTTTGGCTTGCCAAGTATTGTGATTGTAAAAGGCTATGCTTTGGGCTTCATGCATGACAGCGTACAGCGCCTGATTCATCAACATATTCAAACAAATAAACAACAGTTACAACAACGATCCGAATTAAAAATCCAATTTCAAATAGCATAATGCCCTGTCTAAACTGATACAAGTTGGTGAATAAATGAAAGCTTGCCTAGCTTTTACTATGAATTCAGCGGCTTAAACTTTTTTAATACGTGCAGAAACGCTACTATCCCTTACAATGATTTATTCTGCTTCATGCTGATGATGAAAGGATCGAGTTTACATGTCAGATCAGAACGATAAGCTTAAACAACTGAAAACCTCCTCTATGGATCGACGCTTATCGATCGCAAAGGCATCCTTGCTGGCAGGCACGCGTTGGGCGGCTTCTAGTGCAAGCTCCATGTTCTCAAGCGAAGAAGAAAAAGAAAAGAAACGTAAAAAAGCCATGAAAGAACAGGCCGATTATCTGGTGGCAGAAATTGGCAAGTTGAAAGGTTCTATCGTTAAAATTGGCCAGATGATGGCGCTGTATGGTGAGCATTTTCTGCCAGAAGAAGTCACTCAGGCCCTCAATACCCTGAACAATCAGACGGTAGCATTGGCATGGCCAGCCATCAAGACCCAGTTACAGCAACAACTCGGTTCTAAACTCGACGATCTAACCATTGATCATGAACCTTTGGGCACAGCTTCTTTGGCACAAGTACATCGTGCTACCCGAAAATCCGATGGTATGGAACTAGTGTTAAAAATTCAGTATCCGGGTGTGGCAGAAGCCATTGATTCGGATATGAGCCTATTTAAAAACATGCTGAAATTGACCCGCATCGTGCCGCAGACCCGCGAATTCGACCAATGGTTCGATGAAGTCCGTGAAATGATGCATCGTGAAGTAAATTATCAGATTGAAGCAGATACCACGCGTCGTTTTGCTGCCCGTTTAAAAGATGATCCTCGCTATATCGTCCCGACCATTATTAATGAATATTGCTCTGATCGTGTGCTGTGCATGACCTTTGAACGTGGTGTGCCGATCAACAGCCCGGTGATGTTGTCCCTGCCCCAAGAACGCCGCAACCAGTTAGGGGAAGCCTCTCTGGAAATTGCAGTACGTGAAATTTTCGAATGGGGCGAGATGCAAACCGATCCGAACTTTGGTAATTATCTGGTTCGTCTGGGCAATGGTACAGATGTGCACGACAAGATCATTCTGCTCGACTTTGGCGCGATCCGTCAGTTTGACCAGCATCTGCTCAGTGTTGCGCGTAACCTGATTCAGGCAGGCTATCATCATGACTCGGATATGATGGTCAAGGCGATGACCGGTTATGAGTTTTTTGATTCGATTCCGCAAAGCATCAAACCGGATATGGCCAAAGTCTTTTTACTGGCCACCGAAGCGTTTAGTTCACCGCTAAATAATCAGGAATTGCCAGCCGGCATCATGGATGAACATAATCGCTATGACTGGAAAAAAAGCCAGCTGCATAGCCGTGTGATGCAACAGGCGTCGAGATCTATGGCTTCACGTTATTTCAGTGTTCCACCCAAAGAATTTATGTTTATTAGCCGTAAATTTATTGGTGCCTATACTTTTATGACCGTGATTGATGCCAAAACCAATGTGCGTGCCATGATTAAACATCATCTCTCTTAAAATAAAACCTGCATCAAAAAGACCTGGATGATTTTGTCATTCGGGTCAATTTTTAGACATATACGATTTTTTATATTTTTATCTTTCTTTTAATTTTCATTGATTTATTCATCCCTTCCTTCAATCCAAAAAACCTAAAAATTGCCAATTAATCTTGTCACCTACGACATAGTTTTATATCTGAGCACATGTCAGTATTAAAAAAATAACGTGACAACACCTTTAGGATAATCAGAATGAGTAATATGGTGAATAAAGCCCAAGGATTTGGCTTATCCATACTGACCAAAATCGCGGGCAGCGAAGTATTAGATCAATTAAAACTGCGTAAATTTGTCGAAAAATCACTTTATCAAAGTTCAAAAGCAGGATTCAAAACACTGAGTCAAACCCAGAAAATCCTGAAATCTGGCCAGAAGATTCAAAAACAGCGTCTGCCGCATCAGTCTAAATCCTTATTTGATCTGAACCTGACTGAAGAACAGCAAATGACCTGTAATGCCATGCAGCAATTTGCCCAAGAGGTACTATATCCCTTGGCGCATGATGCAGATCAGCATGAACTATTCCCCCATGAACTCTGGCAATACAGTACTGATTTAGGCTTGAATTTCTATGCCCTGCCTGAAGCATTGGGGGGCGTTGCATCGGAACAGAATATTGTCAGCAATATTTTAATCGCTCAACATTTGGCTCAGGGTGATTTCAGTCTGACGGCTGGCTTACTTTCGACTTTTAGTTTCATTAACGCCATTACCCGCTGGGGCTCAGAGCAGATTCAGTCAGAATATCTGGGCGCTTTCGCAGAGAATCCTGAGTTAAAGGCCACCTTTGCAGTGCAGGAAGAAACAGCAGCGTTTAACCCGGAGCAACTTAGAACCAAGGCTGTTGCAGATCAGGGACATTATCTGATTCGGGGTCAAAAGACCTTAGTGCTCTTCGGAGAAAGTGCCGATCTCTATCTGGTCAGTGCTGATCTAAACGGAAAAGCTGAGGTCTTTGTGGTGCAACGCGACATTACGGTTACTGCAAAAAAATCGCCGGCTATGGGATTAAAAGCTACTCAAACCGTTACGCTCAAATTTGAAGATACTCCGGCACATCGTCTGGGTGATGAAGATTTTGATTATCGTGCATTCGTAGATTTGGGCAATCTGATGTGGTGTGCGATGGCAGTGGGCGCCTGTGAAGCAGTCAAAAAATACTGTGTGCAATATGCCAATGAACGTATTGCCTTTGGTGAACCGATTTCCCATCGTCAGGGTGTCGCCTTTATGATTGCCGATATGGCCATTGAAATTGACGCGATGCAAATGCTGATCCTGAATGCCGCCAGCCTGGCTGAATCTGGTCAAGCTTTTCATCGTGAGGCTTATTTGGCACGTCTACTCTGTGCAGAAAAATCCATGAAAATCGGCACCGATGGTGTACAAATTTTGGGTGGTCATGGTTTTACCAAAGAACATCCGGTAGAACGCTGGTATAGAGACCTGAGAGCCACTGCCATTCTCCATTCTGGCTTGCATGCCTGATCACAACATAAAGAAGAACAATAATGAATCTACAAACTCCAAAAAAATTTAAGCTTTTGATTGATCAAGCACATGAAGTTGCCCTCAATGTTTTGCGCCCTATTTCACGTAAATATGACAAGGCTGAACATGCTTATCCGATAGAGCTAGACATGCTCGCTTCTGTTGTCGATGGCATGAACCAAGGTAGTGAAGGCATGAATGCTGGTGCAGCAGTCAATAAACGTGGCGATGCAGATACGACTAATAAAAATGGCATTAATATGTCTACCGCCCTGAGTATTATTGAAATGTGTTATGGCGATACTGGCTTATTACTCTCGATGCCACGCCAAGGATTAGGAAATTCAGCCATTGCAGCTGTTGCCAACGAGGAGCAATTGCACCGTTTTCATGGAACTTGGGCAGCCATGGCGATTACCGAGCCAGGTTGTGGTTCAGATTCCGCTGCGATTCGTACCACTGCGACCAAAGACGGTGATGACTATATTCTGAATGGCGAGAAAATTTTTGTAACATCCGGAGAACGTGCTGATGCAGTAGTCGTTTGGGCAACTTTGGATAAAAAACTGGGACGATCAGCCATTAAATCATTTGTGGTGACTAAAGGTACTCCAGGAATGAAGGTTGAACGACTGGAACATAAATTAGGGATTAAATCATCCGATACTGCCACGATTAGCTTTATCAACTGTCGAGTACCTGCAGCAAACCTGCTCGGTCATGCAGAAATCGATGTTGCTAAAGGCTTTGCTGGCGTGATGGAAACCTTTGATAATACTCGCCCGCTGGTTGCAGCCATGGCAATTGGTTGTGCGAAAGCCTCGCTGGAACGCATCAAGGAGATTTTTAAGGATCAGCTGGACTCCACTTATGCCACACCGTATTTACAAAGCTCTAATATCGCAGCACAAATCTATCATATGGAAGCTGAATGGGAAGCAGCACGCTTGCTGATGCTGAAAGCCGCCTGGATGGCCGATAATCACAAACCAAATTCACGTGAAGCATCTATTGCCAAAGCCAAAGCCGGTCGGATTGGTAATGAAATTACCTTAGAATGTGTCGAACTTGCAGCAGCCACTGGTTATAACGAAACTGAACTTTTGGAAAAATGGGCACGTGATTCCAAGATTCTGGATATTTTTGAAGGCACCCAGCAAATTCAGCAACTGATTATTGCCCGTCGGGAATTAGGGAAATCATCGAGCGAATTAAAATAATGATTGCTCATTAAATAACGAATTAAGCTTACTTAAGTTGATTAAACGATGGATTTTTTAAGGATTTAAGGTTATAAAAATTCATCGTTTTTTCAAAATAAAATCAGACCAATATGTACTATATTCGTCCCATTCAGCCTGAAGATAATGCTCAAATTGCAAGCATTATTCGTCGTGTTTCCCAAGAGTTTGGACTGGCAGCAGAATCTGGTTTCGCGGTAGGCGATTCTATTTTAGATGAACTGTATCAAGTTTATCAGCAAACGAAATCAGCTTACTGGATTGTTGTGGATCAACAAAATAAAATTTACGGTGGTGGTGGAGTTGCGCTATTAAAAGGTGATGCAACTATTTTAGAAATTCAGAAAATGTACTTTTTACCTGAAATTCGTCAGCAGGGTTTTGCCAAGAAAATTTTAGAATTATCTTTTGAATTCGCACAGGCTCATCAGATTAAGTCAGTCTATCTAGAAACAACTAAAGTGCTTTGGCAAGCGGTGAAACTCTATGAAAAATTAGGTTTTCAGCATCTTGATCATCCTCAAGGCAATACCGGACATAGTGAAGCCTGTGAAATCTGGATGCTGAAAAATCTTTCAACTTAGAGATTTTTTAGTAGATAGATAAAGTTTGTACATTAATAAAGTGCTTTCATCAGCAGCAAGCTTGACTCTTGTATATAGGCTGCCTAACATCGAAATACGTTTATTCAGGCATGGAATTCACAGTTTGTTTGTTTCTCATTTATTCAATCCAATTAAATCTAAACGTTCACTATTTCATTCTCAATCTTTTAAATTTTCCTCTATTTTATTGAGCACTTTTCTTTTTGCGGGTTGTTCATCCTTGGGCGGAGGCTCGGTAGAAAAACGCGCAGCTAAGCTGTCTAAAGGCATTCAAACTGCTTATTCCACCCCATCCAGTACAGCTAATCGTGTTTCACCTTTAATTGTTCAACATGCACAAAATCAGGGTGTAGATCCACTTCTAGTGGCGGCTGTGATTCGTCAGGAATCTACTTATCGTAGCCAAGCAACTTCGCCAGCAGGTGCGGTAGGCTTGATGCAAGTGATTCCGAGATATTGGCAACAAACTTGTCCAGGTGATTTATACAATGAAAGCAGTAATATCCAATGTGGTACATATATTCTTTCTAAATATAATCAATCATCCGGTGACTGGAAGAAAGCGCTTGCCTATTATAATGTAGGTCCATCGGGTTATGAAAATAATCGTAAAATGCGTAAACAAGGTAAACGTTATGCCAAACAAATAAAACAGCATAAAAAAATGCTGAAAGACTCTCTATAATTACTGATTTAAGCTAATTAAATTAATAATGCTTAGGCTATTTGATGTAAAGCTTTGATAATTAGTAGTTATTAAATAATACCTATTGAAATTTCTGCTATGAAAGCATATTTAGAAAATATTAACTACAGTTGTGATACGCGTGTTCGGTAAAAATACCCTGCCATAAAAAACCAGCGATTCGCTGGTTTTTTATTTTTTAGGATTTATAAGATAGAACTGTAAAATCTTTTAGATCAAACTATATCGACCGGATAACACTAGTCATATTAACGCGAATCATCCTTCTAAAAAGACTTTAATAAGATTTCAGATAAATACTTCTATACACTTAAATTAATAAGTTCGTGGAGCTCGATAGGAAATGAATGCATATAGAAATCAGAATCAAAAATAAAAGACTTATTTCTAAAAACCACACATAAAAAATCCCCCTCTGCCTTGGCGGAGGGGGATTTTGGAATAATGAGCTGGCGATGACTTACTCTCACATGGGTAACCCCACACTACCATC
>NZ_JAMXXC010000022.1:0-49884 GCF_024129855.1 Acinetobacter lwoffii | reverse complement strand
CCACGTTGCCGAGCGAGATGACATAGTTGCCATCGTTATGCATGGTTTTAGGCACCATCCAGTGCGGTGCTTCCTGTGATTTTTCATCTGACAGCAGGAAGAAGGTTTTATCTTCAGTCACCGGGACATTCAGCGGGGCACCTTGTTCTTTCCAGTCCGGGAACAACTCGTTCATAGCTCGTGGTTCAAGTACAGCACCAGACAGAATATGTGCACCGACTTCGGAGCCTTTTTCTACGACACAAACGGACAAATCGTTTAAGTTGTTTTCAATTGCAAGCTGACGGATTTTGATCGCAGCAGAAAGACCCGCAGGGCCTGCGCCTACGATGACGACGTCAAACTCCATCGATTCTCTTGTTATATCTTCCATAATATAAAATCCAATTTCGCTATACGATATTTATAGCATTATCTAAATCGGTTATGAAGCTTATTTTTGATCTTTTTATTTGAAATAGGACTTTATCTATTTTTTAAATCTTATCTATTTCACCGTATTAAAAAGGTTTGCTGTAAATTATAGATAAAGGAAGAAGATGTGTAGATTGGGTATTCAATAAGAAGAGCGACTGAATGTCGCTCTGATAATTAATTTTTTATATGTTATTGAGATTCATTGCAATATTATTCACCATGTGAATCAGACGCGGTCCAATTTCATTTTCCAGTTTTTCCTGATTTAACAGATAACTTGGGGCACCACAGTTAAACGTTAATATCCCATGTTTGGGGTGAACCAACGGAACTGCCACGGAATTCACATCCTTAGCCCAGTCACCTAAAGACAGACAGTAGCCATAATCCTGATAATCACGGATTGCACGTTCCAGATTACGCTTGATGGTTGGCCACTGATCTTCGTTTCTTTTCTTGATGGCATCAAATAAATATTCGCGTTCCTTCACATCCATCGCTGCCAGACAGGCCCGTCCCATGGCACTGCTATGAATCGGTAAAGTCGAACCGACAGGGCGGCGCATGGTTAGCGTCGATTCTGTATGTACCACTTCCAGATAAATCATGCTCAAACGGTCACGGGTAGCCATTGCCACAGGGGCTTGGGAATAACGGGACATTTCTTCCATAAACGGATAAGCCTGAGTCCGCGCAGAAATATTACTCAAAGCTGCATAACCCAAAGCCAATACGCCAACATCCAACAGATATTTCGTGGTATTCGGTAGTTGTTTTAAATAACCTAAAGAAACCAGGGTGCTGGTAATACGGGCCACAGTTGGCTTGGGTAAGTTGGTTAATTGTGCAATTTCCTGATTGCCAAGCAATTGATTGGTCGCTGAAAAGCAACGTAAGATTTCCAATCCACGCGCAATAGACGCAATAAATTGAGGATTATTTTCTCTATGAATATGTGAAATCGGATCTAAACGGATTTCATCAAAGTTGGGAATTTCACCAGTTTTATTTTTTGTCATGGTCAGGGCAATTAAAGTTAAATTAATGAATATGATAGCAACATAATTTCACGATACAAAATAAAACACTTCTACAAAAGATAAAATATAGGAAAAAGTGCCGAAATTATTTGTGGTCGAAAAGAATCCTGTTACCCAACTTTGAAGACAATATAAAATCATCTAGTTTTTTAGGTTTAACACGTAGCCAATATATTTAAAAAGTTTCGATTTCTCCGAAAGAGTCAGTGATCGATAAATATTACAGCAAGAAAAAAGGTTTAATTATCTATTCAAAAAAACTGATAAATAGAATAATCACTCATCAAAATATTTCGTATCGTGAAATTAAATATTAAACACAAATCAACTGGAATACCAGAAAAATTTCATTTTTTAGTTAAAATATAAAATTTTTAATAATTTCACTTGCTCAAAATGATTTTATATGATTATTTATTTCGTAATACGAAACAAAAATAAGGGTAAAGGAATTTACCTAAATTATATCCATGGAGATTCATATGATTCGTGATCCGGAAATGCTCGACCAACTTCTGTCAACGATTCGCGATTTTGTAAAAAATGAACTGGTGCCTCTTGAGCATGAAGTAGAAGAGAACAATGCCATTCCTGAACATATTGTGGAACAGATGAAAGAGCTGGGCTTGTTTGGCCTGACGATTCCTGAAGAATATGGTGGTTTAGGCATTACCATGGAAGAAGAAATTCTGGTCGCGATGGAATTGGGCCATACATCGGCTGCCTTTCGCTCTTTAATTGGTACTAACAACGGCATTGGCTCAAGCGGCATCATTATCGACGGTACAGAAGAGCAAAAACAGAAATATTTACCGCGTTATGCAACGGGCGAAATTATTGGTTCATTCTGTTTGACCGAACCGGATTCCGGCTCAGACGCTGCTGCTTTAAAAACCAGTGCAGTCAAAGACGGCGATTATTATATTTTAAACGGAACTAAACGCTTCATCACCAATGCACCACGTGCCACGACATTTACCGTGATGGCACGTACCAATCAAGAGATTAAAGGTGCTAGCGGTATTTCAGCATTTTTAGTTGAAGCAGGCACGCCTGGTTTAAGCCTAGGTAAAATTGACAAGAAAATGGGCCAACATGGTTCCTATACCTGTGATGTGATTTTTGATAACTGTAAAGTGCATAAAGATCAGCTGATTGGCGGTGTAGAAGGAATTGGCTTTAAAACAGCTATGCGTGTGCTGGATAAGGGTCGTCTGCACATTGCCGGTTATAGCGTCGGCATGGCAGAGCGTATGCTGGAAGACGCACTTAACTATGCAGTGGAGCGCAAACAGTTTGGTCAGCCCATTGCGAATTTCCAGCTGATCCAGGGTATGTTGGCAGACTCCAAAGCCGAGATTTATGCAGCCAAATGTATGGTTCTGGATGCTGCGCGCCTGCGTGATGCTGGCCAAAATGTTACGACTGAAGCCTCTTGTGCCAAAATGTTTGCAACTGAAATGTGTGGTCGAGTTGCTGATCGCTGTTTGCAGATTCATGGCGGAGCGGGTTATATCAGTGAATATTCAATTGAACGTTTCTACCGTGATGTGCGTCTGTTCCGTTTATATGAAGGAACGACACAAATCCAGCAAATTATTATTGCGCGTGAAATGATTAAACAAGCAACCGCCTGATCTCATAATTTTAAAATAAGGAAATATTAAAATGACGACAAAAATTAGATTTGATTGGCAAGACCCATTCCTGATTGAACAACAACTCACTTCAGAAGAACGCATGATCCGCGATGCAGCGGCAGCGTACTGTCAAGACAAACTGATGCCGCGGGTACTGGAACAGTTCCGCCATGAAAAAACCGATCCGGCTATTTTCCGTGAAATGGGTGAACTCGGCTTGCTTGGCCCAACCATTCCGGAACAGTACGGTGGTGCAGGTTTAAATTATGTCAGTTATGGTCTGATTGCCCGTGAAGTTGAACGTGTTGATTCAGGTTATCGCTCAATGGCCAGCGTACAAAGCTCTCTGGTGATGGTACCCATTAATGAATTTGGTTCTGAAGAGCAAAAGCAGAAGTATTTACCAAAATTAGCAACCGGTGAGTATATTGGTTGCTTCGGCCTGACCGAGCCGGATCATGGTTCGGATCCGGGCAGCATGATTACCCGTGCCAAAAAAGTCGAGGGTGGTTACCGTTTAACTGGCGCAAAAATGTGGATTACCAACAGCCCGATTGCTGATGTATTTGTAGTTTGGGCTAAAGAAGTTTCTGCCGAAGGTAATGTCGGTGACATTCGTGGCTTTATCCTAGAAAAAGGCTGGGAAGGGCTTTCTGCTCCAGCGATTCACGGTAAAGTGGGTCTACGTGCCTCGATCACCGGTGAAATTGTAATGGATAACGTCTTTGTTCCAGAAGAAAATGCATTTCCGGAAGTTCGCGGTTTAAAAGGGCCTTTTACCTGCTTGAATAGTGCACGTTACGGGATTGCCTGGGGTGCCATGGGAGCTGCAGAGTTCTGCTGGCATACCGCACATCAATACACCATGGACCGTAAACAGTTTGGTCGACCACTCGCTGCGAATCAGCTGATCCAGAAGAAACTGGCAGATATGCAAACTGAAATTGCACTCGGTTTGCAGGTGGCTTTACGTTTTGGCCGCATGAAGGATGAAGGCATTGCTTCAGTTGAAGGTACATCACTGATCAAGCGCAACAACTGCGGCAAGGCACTGGATATTGCCCGTTTGGCCCGTGACATGATGGGTGGAAATGGCATTAGCGATGAATTCGGTGTAGCCCGTCATCTGGTTAATCTGGAAGTGGTAAATACCTATGAAGGTACCCATGATGTACATGCCCTGATTTTAGGTCGTGCACAAACCGGAATTGCAGCCTTTTGCAACTAAACCTGACATCAACTTCTAGCCAGCATTGCTGGCTAGATTGTTTTACGGGTTTAAGAATTGTGCTTAATCACATCATTCAATGTATTGCTACGTGATTTCTGCAGAGAAAATTTATCAAGAACTTTGAAAATCATTTTATACCACCTTGCTAAAGCGTGGTAATGATCAGCGAATATTCTATATTTCACCTAAATAATTAAGTGAAATATGCGTTTTAAAAAGGCACAGGAGTGCCGAAAAGTAGAAAGAGCATTATGGATACGATCAATTCACAACAACACCCAGTGGAAGGTGGAAACGAACCCAAGCAAAGAGTCTGGATTCTGGCCTTTATTTTCTCATTTTTAGCATTATTGGTTGATGGTGCTGATATTGCGTTATTAGCCTACAGTCTGACCAGTCTGAAACAAGAGTTTTCATTAAGTAATATGCAGGCCGGTGCCTTAGGGAGCTGGACGCTTGCAGGCATGGCTATCGGCGGTTTTTTTGGTGGCTGGGCTTGTGACCGTTTTGGCCGGGTTCGTGTGATCGTCATTGCCATCGCATTGTTTTCTTCATTAACTTTCTGGTTAGGATTCGTAGAAAGTTATGATCAGTTCAAATGGCTACGCTTTACGTCTGCAATTGGACTAGGTGCTCTATATATTGCCTGTAACACACTCATGGCAGAGTATGTACCCACCAAATATCGCTCTACAGTATTGGCAACGCTTATGACTGGCTGGACTTTAGGCTCGGTGGTCGCAACTGTTCTGGCTGGATGGCTATTGCCTGAATTTGGCTGGCGATACCTCTATTATATTGCCATTATTCCAATTGTACTGGCCTTCGCGATGTACTTCTTGGTGCCTGAACCGAAAGCCTGGTTAGATGCGCGTAAAGCACGCCTGGATGCAAAAGCCAGTGGTATTCTGCAGGAAAAACCAAAAAATACTTTTAAAATGATTTTTGAAGATGCACTTAGCCGTCGCATGTTTATCCTCTGGTCCTTCAGTACCGCATTTTTACAGTTTGGCTATTATGGAGTCAGCAACTGGCTACCGGCGTATTTAGAGACTGATCTGGGAATCAAGTTTAAAGAAATGACCATGTATATGATCGGGACTTTCCTGATCATGATGTGTACCAAAGTTATTGCTGGTTTTATCGCTGACCGGATTGGCCGTCGTGCGGTATTTGCTTTCGGCACTATGGGTACTGCGATTTTTATCCCTGTGATTGTCTTTGGTAATACGCCTGATAATATTCTCTGGCTGATGTTATTTTTCGGTTTTCTCTATGGTATTCCATACGGTATTAATGCGACTTACATGACAGAAAGCTTCTCCACCAAAGTACGTGGAACAGCCGTGGGCGGTGCCTATAACGTGGGCCGACTGGGTGCTGTATTTGCACCTCTTACGATTGGCTATTTTGCTCAAGGAGGCTCAATTGGTACGGGCTTACTGATTATGGGCATTGCCTATTTTCTTTGCGGCCTGATACCCGCTTTCTTTATTAAAGACCGCTTATTTGATCCACAAAAGGCAGATTAATCTGCAATTGCAATATAGATAGAACATGCTAGGAAGCAATATGATGAATAAAATCACGCAGGATATCGAGACGGTACTTAAGCAAATTCCTGATGGTGCACACATTATGACCAGTGGTTTTGGCCTGGCAGGTCAGCCGGTAGAATTAATCGAAGCATTAATTGACTTTGGTCCTAGAGACTTAACCATTATTAACAACAATGCAGCTTCTGGAGATCGTGGTCTAACCAATCTGCTGTTGTCTGGACTGGTTAAAAAAATGATCTGTTCATTTCCACGGGCCAATAACTCAACCGTATTTGAAGACCTGTACAAGGCAGGAAAAGTTGAGCTGGAACTGGTGCCACAGGGTAATCTGGCCTGTCGTATTCAGGCAGCCGGTGCTGGCTTAGGGGCTGTTTTTACTCCAACCGGTTTTGGCACCAAAATAGCTGAGGGTAAAGAAACCCGTAATATCAATGGAAAAGATTATGTGCTGGAATATCCGATTCATGCAGATTATGCCTTTGTGTATGCCAATCAGGCAGACCGTTGGGGCAACTTAACCTACCGTAAGGCAGCACGGAATTTTGGTCCAATCATGGCCAAAGCAGCAAAAACCACCATTGCACAAGTCCATCAAGTTGTGGAACTGGGGGAGCTTGATCCAGAGATCATCGTAACGCCAGGGATTTTTGTACAGCATGTGGTCAAAGTTGGAGATATTAAATAATGAATATTCAAAAACGTACACGTGAACAGATTGTGGCCAAAGTTGCACAAGACATTCCAACTGGCTCTTTTGTAAATTTGGGTATTGGTTTGCCGACACGCGTAGCTGGTTATTTAAAACCTGAACAAGGAGTAATTCTGCACTCGGAAAATGGCGTTTTAGGTTTTGCTGCATTGAGTGATCCCGAACAGGCAGATGATGACCTGATTAACGCCGGTAAAGAACTCGTAAGCATGTTGCAAGGTGGCAGTTTTATGAATTCTGCGGACTCTTTCGATATCATGCGAGGCGGGCATCTGGATATCTGTATCATGGGTGCTTTTCAGGTGGCTATTAATGGTGATCTGGCGAACTGGCATACCGGTAATGCTGATGCTGTACCTGCTGTAGGCGGTGCAATGGATCTGGCAGTGGGTGCTCGATGTGTCTATGTTTGCATGGAACATGTGACCAAAAACGGTGAAGCAAAAATTGTTGAAGAACTGAGTTATCCTCTAACAGGTAAACATTGTGTCAACCGTATTTATACCGATCTCTGTGTGATTGAATTAAAAGACAACCAGGCTCAGGTTATTGAAATAGTGGATGGCTTAAGTTTTGAAGAATTGCAACGGCAGACTGGCTGTAAATTAGTGGACAGTCGTCAATAAGCAGCCTAAAAATAAGTCCGCAATATTCTGATTGAGTAAAAGTATAGTTTTAGATCACAGCTTCGGCTGTGATTTTTAAATTTTAGAATTATTATCAAATACACGTAATATTGACCATATTTCCGCATTTTAAAGATATAAATACAAACTTTTGCTAATGATTATTTGAATAATAAGTCTAAAATGTTAACAAGCTAAGGAAGGTAATAGTCTGAATGAATAATAATTGTGATGATCAAGAAATTTTTCATATTTTTAATTTGATTGGTCGCCATACTGAACTTAAACCTATCCTCGATGTCATTAGCCAGTGGCTTGAATCGCGTATTCCAGATGCGCTTGTCACCATTATGCTCTATAAGGATGACACACAAACTTTAAATATCATAAGTGGTAAACAACACTTCTCAAAAGAGTACTGTAATGCTATTCAAGATTTGAAAATTGGGCCAAATCAAGGATCGTGTGGCGTAGCTGCTTTCTTACGTCAGTTGGTTATTAGTCCGAATTTAATGAAAGACCCAAACTGGCAGCCTTATCGTGCTTTGGTAAATGCAGAAAAATTGTCTAGCTGCTGGTCTATGCCGATTATTAATGCTTCAGATATTCTGTACGGAACGTTTGCTACCTATTATCGAACACCAAAAATACCGACTGAGCATCATATTCAGCTTTTACAACAAGCGGCAAAATTAGTTGCTCTGGCAATTGAGCTTGATCAGGAACGCCAAAAAAGACATGAGCTTAATGAAAAATACAGCTCATTTTATACCTATCATCCAGATATTATTTTTGAACTTGACCTACAGGGACATGTGCTTAATACCAATATTGCTTGCGAAGAAATTACAGGTTTTTCTAAAGCGCAAATTCATGGTCAGCACTATTGTGCCTTCATACCGCCCGAATTCCATGAACTTGCTAACGTTTCATTTTCAGAAGCGGCGCAAGGTAAATCTCAACATTATGAACTTCCAATTTATAATGTTGCAGGCGATATCTTATGGCTGGATCTGACCAATTTACCGATTATTCAAAATCAGAAAGTCACCGGTATTATTGGCATTGCCCGAGATATTACTGTATCGCGTGAAAACAAGGAGTCTCTACGATTATTAAAACGGGGGGTAGAGGCCAGTCCGAATAGTCTTTTTATTACCGATGTCTCTGAAGAAAGGCTAATGGTGTATGTAAATCCGGCTTTTCTAAAGCTCACCGGTTATACAGCAGCAGAAGTATTAGGACAAAGCTGTTTTTTCTTACAGGGTCCAGATACTGATCCGGATCAGATTGCATTACTCAAGCAAGCGGTCAAAGAACAAAAAGAAATTCAGGTGACTATAAAAAGTTACTGTAAAGATGGTAGCTGGTTCTGGAATCGTTTAACTATAGGTCCTATTTTTGACCAGACAGGAACCTGCACCCATTTTTTGGGGATTCAGGAAGATATTACCCAGCAACGTATTCACGAAGAATATATTCAGCATCAGCATACCCATGACCATTTAACCGGTTTACCGAACCAGTATGCATTCAAACAGATTCTGGAAAATATTTTTGAAGCACAGCACGAGAGCTCACAACCTTTAGTCTTGCTGTATATAGATCTGGATGATTTTAAAAATATCAATGACAGCTTAGGTCATCTGGTGGGTGACCAGATTCTCAAAAGTGTGGGCGAGCGGCTGCAAAAATTTGTTCAAGGCAATAATGTGCTATGCCGCTTCGCTGAAGATGAATTTATTTTGCTGCTCTCAGGGACAGATGAGCATACTGAAGTCGAGGCGATCGCCGGAGAAATTCTTGATCTTCTTTCCATGCTGTTTATTGTTGATCAGTACAAAATACATTTAAGTGCCAGTATTGGTATTGTGGCAGATGACAGTTCGATCCATCATTCTTCTGAATTGATCTACCAGTCTGTTTTGGCGATGCAGGAAGCCAAAAGACAAGGTCGTAATATGTGGCAGTGGTATGAAAAAACCAGAATGCAGCCTGTCGCAGAAATAGACTATACCAATCTGCGTCTGGAACTCATGGAAGCGATCAATCAAGAAAATTTTGACCTGTTCTATCAGCCGCTGGTTCATCCTGAAACTGGACTGGTAACAGGTGTAGAAGCTTTAATCCGTTGGTGCCATCCACAGCAGGGTTATATTTCCCCAGCGATTTTTATTCCACTTGCAGAAAGAACTGGGCAAATTATTAGTGTAGGTCAATGGGTATTGGAAAAGGCCTGTTTAGATATTGCCGAGTGGAACAAGACACACAATAGCCAGATCACGGTATCGGTGAATATTTCTCCTTTGCAATTCCGTAGAGCAGGCTTTTTGCAGGTGCTTGAACATGCACTTGAACTCAGTCAATTACCGCCGGAATTACTTAAAATTGAAATCACGGAAGGTGTCATCATTAATGGTGCAGATCGAACCATAGAAATTTTGAAAGCAGTGCGTGCTTTAGGTGTACAGGTCGCCATTGATGACTTTGGCACAGCTTATTCGAGTCTCAGTTATCTGCGTCGCTTGCCGATTAATCAAATCAAGTTAGACCGTAGTTTTATTGAAGAGCTGACCCTCGATGGTCAGGATGCTGCAATTGTGCAATCGATTATTCATCTAGCCCATCAGCTGGATCTGGAAGTTGTCGCGGAAGGGGTCGAAACCGTAAGTCAAGCCAGTTTACTCTATCAACAGGGTTGTGATCTGCTACAAGGCTTCTTTTATGCAAAACCTGCACCTTTAACTGAATTGAAGCCTGTTTATCTCGCAATGGAAAATAGTAAATTGAATTAACTCTAAAAGTTAAGATATCAATATTTTCAACCGCTCTTCAGATAGAAAGGAAACGTTAAACAGGCTTAAAGAATTTTTCTATTTTATCAGCGTATCATCTCTATAATTTATGCTCGGTACAGAAAGCGGGATAAAAAAATAAGCTTTTAACCCCAAAGGTTTTTAACAGTATCTAAGGCTCAGGCTGAATATTGGCTAAATTTCTTTCTTGGTTTAAATCATAATAGTTAATCAAAAAGATCAACACGGCAAAAATAAAACCTAAAATGACGCAGGCAGACCAGCCATAGCTTTTCCATAAATGCAGCGATAAAAATGCACCCAGACCGGCACCTGAAAAATAACAGGTCATATAGATGGCATTAATCCGCGAGCGAGCCTGCATTGAAATTCGATAGACCAGATTCTGGTTCAAGACATGCAAACAGGAAATTCCAAAATAAGCCAGAATTAAGCCCAAGATATAAATCCATAAATAATTCTGGGCAAAGAATAAAGGAATCCAGGCCAGAATCAGTCCGCACGTAGCCAGATGCGCAATCCATTTTTCCCGATGCCTGCCAATCATTTTACCGGTCCACTGAGAGGACCAGATGCCGACCACCCCCACAATGCCCATGAGGCCAATCTGGAAATCATTAAAATGATAAGGTGCTTCAGCCAGAATAAAAGTCATGGTAGTAAAGATAATACTCAGCATGCCAAAGCCCAAACCTCCGATCATACTCCGCCGGATCAGCATGGGTTCTGTTCGGGCAAAGGTAAATAGTGAGCGATAAATTTGCAATATATTCATCTGCAACTGGCTCTTGGCGCTCGGCAACTGGAACCACATGGCCAGACTTAGCAGAAGAATTGCACAACCACTAAATAGGTATACCGCATGCCAGGACCATAAAGTAGAAATCAGTCCGGCCACGGTACGGGCAAACAGAATACCAACCAGAACACCACTCATGAGCAGGCCAACGACTTCGGCACTTTTATCACGTTGCGACAGGCTGGCGGCAAAAGGAATCAGAATCTGGGTGGTAATCGAACAAAAAGAGGCGAGCAGGGTAAAGCCATACAACATATGCAGATTGGTACTGGCTGAAAGCCCAATAAGTGCCAGTCCGGTACAGAACATTAAACTGCAGATGTACAGCCGTTTTTCGAATAAATCCCCCAAGGGGACAAACAAAAATAACCCGGTGGCATAGCCAATCTGGGTCAGTACTACAGTCCAGCCAGACTGAGCTACACTAATTTGCAGATCCTCTGCAATAGAATAAATCAAAGGCTGGTTAAAATAATTACAACCTGCACAGAGTGCGCAGGTCATTGCCATCATGAACATGAAACGGCGTGAAATTTGCCCTTGGGCTGACATCCTTGTCTCCTGAGGCTTTAAAAACTATAGTTGGCAGAGAAGTTGATACGTGAAATATCTGCTTCCTTATTGTCAAAGGTTTCACGTTTGCCATGATGATATTCTGCACCTAGATTAATCTTTGGAACAGGAGAATAGATCACGTTAGCCACATAGTCGGTTAAGCGCTTATTGGTTTCAGGATTCGCGCGTGCATAGTCGCTGGAATCATCAAAATCAACAACGCTGGCATTAATACTACTCCGTAGTTTCGGCGTAAATTTATGCGTGAAGCCAATATTTATACTATTGAACTCATTCAGTAAAAGTTCATTATTGGCTGCATCAACCGAATAATCTCCACCCAAGGCAGCGCCATCAGTTATTGATCCTTGAGTCAAGAAAGCGGCAATACGCTGATCACCGACCATATGGAAATAGTTACCTTGAATAGAGTTTTGATCATCTAAACGGTAACGTCCACCAAGACCTATACCCCAACCAACTTTTTCAATATCACCTGTATCTGTTTGCGCTTGCTTTTGATTGACAAAGCCTTGAGCTAGTAAATGCAGCGGACCTGATTGATGAACATATTTGGTGGTTAATGCAGGCAAAGCAGAAGAACGATCGCCACCGGCCATATATTCCAGACCGACATTCCAGGTATTTTCTGGATCAAGTTTGAAAGCATAGCTCACCTGAGGCGTACGTAGGACTGATCCACCCAGGAACAAGCTGTAATCGACAGCTTCAGTGCTAATCTCTGGTGTTGACATCAATGACCAGGCCTGACCAAACGTCCAGTTATAGTATTTTAAGTGTGCATGACGGATACGTAATCCACCATCGCCTTTACCATTGTTGGTCCAGAAGTCGGCTTCTAAACGAGCAGAAACATTCGGATTGCCTCCTAGATCTTTGGCCAGGAAACCAATCCGGCTGGCAGCCGCAGTAAAATCGGAACGGACTGAATCCGGTTCAGTAAAAGGTACTTTATTAATCTGGTTAATGGTACGTCCACGTTCTTTAGGAGTACTTTTGAAATCGACTGCACCATCAAAGCGGATCAAACCATAAACATCGACATTATCTACCATTGAACTCAGCGTTTTAGAGTCTTGCGCTTTGGCTTGTTCCTGCTGGTTCTTTAATGCAAGTTGCGCGGCTTTTTGTTGTTCTAGTTCTGCCTGGATTTGCTTTAACTGTGACTCAAGAAATTGCATACGGTCTTCAGAAGCTTCTGTTGAAAATGCCTGTGCTGAAGCAATACCACATAATGTCGCTAAAACTAATTTTTTCATTTCTTAATCCCTAAAGAAATTTTTAATCCTGAATGAAAGGAGACCTTTCTATACTGACGTGTTGTAAATATTTGAAGTGAGGAAGGCAGCGATTTGACCTGCCTTCCGAAGTAGGGTTTATTCTGCTTTTTGCGGATCGTATAAACGGTCTTTAATAAACAGGGCAGGAATCAAACCGCATAGGAAATATGCTGCACCCATTACCAACAGACCTGTACCGATCGAACCATGCATCGCCAGATAACCAATCGTAATTGGCGCAAAGATTGCACCGATACGACCAATATTGAATGCACCACCCACCGCTGTACCACGAACACCAGTCGGGAAACTTTCGGTTAGATAGGTTGCATTGATGGCATATGGAATACCGTACAGGAAGCCGAAGATTAGCATCAGTACGCCAATGTTATCGGCATTATGCATATACACCACGACAGGGATAAACAGAGCCGTTCCCATGGTGCCGAAAGCAAATACAATACGGCGGCCAATTTTATCAGCAACATAACCTGCAATAATTTTGGCAAAAATCATGGTGACAAACGTACCCACCATATACAGGGCCATTTCTTTAAACTTGATGCCTAATTCAGCTTCAAGATAACTTGGCAGCCAGTTACTTACACCGAAATAACCGAATAGCAAGAAACCAGAGCTGAATGACCATAAGATAAACATTCTGCCATGGGTTTTGTCTTTAAGAATGGTGATATATGGATTGCCTTTTTTCGCATCGTTATCCACGATCTGACCAGTTCTTTTCATTTCACGGACACGTTTCCATGATTCTGGCTCTGGCACCATAAAGTGCATCAGGATACCCAAAGCTAATGGAGCAATTGTGATCCAGTACAGCATACGCCAGCCGAACTCAGGAATAATCCAGCCTGAAATCATGGTAATCACCAATGAACCTAAAGTGAAACCAGTCATCAATGTTGCCAGTACAGTAGTACGGTATTTGGTCGGTACGTATTCTGACATCAGGGTATTACAGGCAATATATAAACAGCCTAAACCCAAGCAAGAAAGAGTACGTAAAATTGCAAATTCAGTATAAGACTGAGCAAAACCTGAGTAGGCTGACAAGATCGAGAAGGCGATGGTGGCCAGTACAATGACGCGGACACGTCCAAATTTGTCGCATGCCCATCCACCAATAAAACCTCCTATCCCCATACCCAAAAGAGAATAACTTCCTAAAGCACCAGCCTGTACAGAAGTTAGTCCCCATTCAGCTTTCAGACTGGTCAGGCTGAAAGCCAGAATCCCGATATCTGCACCGTCACAGAGCAAAATCAGAAAAGCAAAGACAAAAGCCGTCATCCATAGACGTTTTGGCGCCTGTTTGATGGTATCCGTGGAGGAGACATCGGTTTTATTGTCTCCTGTTACGATGGTATCGCTTGTCATTCTTATATCCTCTATATATTAAAAGTAGCATTTCCTCTGCTACCGCTAAATCCATTTTTCTTCCTCACGGAAACATAGTTTTCCTGATTTAACAGACTTGCTCCTGAACGCTACAGCCGCTGTATTTATTATCAGGCTACATTCGATTTTTCACTTTATTACGCTAAATCAAAATCATCTCATTGCTGGAAAATTTGATTTCGTAAATTAATTTTAAGTTCTGCCTTATGGTGATTATTCATTTAAATGGATAATCAGATTGCATTTAAAATATTTAATTCCGTATTGCGAAATCAATTAATCACAAAATAACCATCTAAACAAGAGTTTTTACTCTATTTTTAGTAAAAAATAACTTTTTTGAATTCTGGAGTTAAAAATCCTTGATTTATAGCTTGAGAAACCTTAGTTTTATATAAAATAAAATTTCGCTATACAAAATAAATGGAGATTTTAATGGAACAGGTCGTTCAAGTAGAACAAGTTTCAGCACATGTAGCGATGGTTAAAATTCATCGACCAGAAGCGAAAAATGCCCTGAATACAGAAGTTCGCCAGAAACTTGCGGCGGCATTTTTGCAACTGAATGACGATGAAAATGTACGTGCCATTATTCTTACCGGTGGTGAAACAGATTTCGCAGCAGGTGCCGATCTTAAAGAACTGGCCAATGCAGAAACCATTCAAATGATGCAGCGCCGGACTGAACGTTACTGGCAGGCGATTGCACAGTGTTCAAAACCGGTGATTGCAGCTGTAAACGGTTATGCACTTGGTGGTGGCTGTGAACTGGCGATGCATGCAGATATTATTATTGCCGGGAAAAGCGCCCAGTTTGGTCAGCCTGAAGTGAAAGTGGGTGTCATGCCGGGTGCCGGTGGTACCCAGCGATTATTCCGTGCCGTGGGTAAATTCCATGCGATGCGTATCATCATGACGGGTTGTCTGATACCAGCGCCGGAAGCTTATCAGATTGGCCTAGTGTCTCAAGTAACGGAAGACAGCGAAACCCTTGCAACAGCAATCAAGATGGCTGAAGGTCTGGCAAAAATGCCGCCAATTGCGCTTGAACAAATCAAGGAAGTGGCTTTACTGGCTGAAGATGTGCCGCTTAATGCCGGACTTACCCTGGAACGTAAGTCTTTCCAGATGCTGTTCTCATCCGAAGATCAAAAAGAAGGCATGCAGGCCTTTATTGAAAAACGTAAACCGAATTATCAGGG
Source organism: Acinetobacter lwoffii (assembly GCF_024129855.1). GTDB lineage: Bacteria > Pseudomonadota > Gammaproteobacteria > Pseudomonadales > Moraxellaceae > Acinetobacter > Acinetobacter lwoffii_L. Next base: position 34,573 of record NZ_JAMXXC010000022.1, on the reverse strand, counting down.
ACGATAAGCATGAGTATTCAGATTCAGAAAATCGGCATTATTGGTGTAGGCACGATGGGTGCAGGTATTGCCCAGATCGCGATTCAGTCTGGTCATGATGTGGTACTGTTTGATGCCAAAGAAGGGGCAGCCGAACAGGCACAGGATAAACTGGCCAAAACATTAAATACCTTGGCAGATAAAGGTAAATTCAGCCATGAAAAAGCCGCTGAAGATATTGCTCATCTGTCGACTGCCCAGCAGCTAGAAGACCTGAAAGATTGTGACTTGATTGTTGAAGCGATTATTGAAAATCTGGAAATCAAGCAAAAACTGATGCAGCAACTGGAAGGAATGATAAAACCAGAGGCGATTCTGGTATCTAATACCTCTTCATTGTCGATCAGTGCAATCGCTGCCAACTGTGAGCAGCCAGAACGTGTTGCCGGTTATCACTTCTTTAATCCGGTCCCACTCATGAAAGTGGTCGAAGTGATTGAAGGCTTTAATACCCGTGCTGACATTATTGAAGCATTAACCCAGCTTTCTACAAAAATGGGTCATCGTCCGGTCAAAGCTAAAGATACTCCAGGGTTTATCATTAACCATGCCGGCCGTGCCTTTGGTAGCGAAGCCTATGCAATTCTGAATGAAAATGTCACACCATTTTATGATATTGACAGGATCTACCGTGACGGAATCGGTTTCAAGATGGGGCCGTTTGAATTAGGTGATCTGACCGGTATGGATGTCTCGCATCCGGTGAGTGAATCGATTTATCATCAGTATTATGAAGAAGCACGTTACCGTCCAAGCGTGATTACCCGTCAGCGTTTTATTGCCAAGCAGTTAGGTCGTAAAACTGGTAAAGGTTTCTATGATTACACTTCAGGTAGCAAAGAAGGTGATGTTGCTCCAGCATTGGTTGAAAAGTTAAGTCAATATCCATCAGTCTGGCTAGGCACCGAATATGACGAAGACCGTCAGGCACTTGAGCAATATCTGCAGCAGTTCAATATCCAGATTGAGCAAACTGAGACACCTTCAGCAGAGGCTTTAATCCTGATTGCCACTTATGGTGAAGATGCAACTTCAGCCGCTGTCCGTTATCAGCTGGCACCTCAGCAAGTGGTGTGTATCGATCTGCTATATGGTCTGAACAAACACCGTACCTTGATGCCAACTTTTATCACCCAACCTGAGCTGGTAAAAGCAGCCCAATCGATTTTCAATCTGGATGGTGTGACCGCCAGCGTAATTCAGGAAAGCGTAGGCTTTGTGGCTCAACGTGCTTTGGCAATGATTGTGAATCTCGGCTGTGATATTGCCCAGCAAGGCGTTGCAACGGTAGAAGATATCAATATCGCAGTAAAATTAGGCCTTGGCTATCCATATGGGCCAATTGAATGGGGGGATGTGCTGGGAGCTGAAAAAATCCTGAAAATTCTGGATCGTATGACTGCGATTACCCGTGACCAGCGTTACCGTCCAAGTCCTTGGTTGCGTCGCCGCGTTCAGCTTGGTCTACCACTTGTTCATACAACACATTAATTAGAAAGTTAAAGGAATAACACTCATGTTAAATGCATATATTTATGATGGTTTACGTTCGCCAATCGGTCGCCATGCAGGCAGTCTGGCAAGCGTACGTCCAGATGATCTGGCAGCAACAGTCATTAAAAACCTGCTGGAAAAAACCGGTATCCCGGCAGCAGATGTAGAAGATGTAATCTTTGGTAGCACCAACCAGGCCGGTGAAGACAGCCGTAATGTGGCACGTTTTGCAGCATTGTTAGCAGGTATGCCGGTAACAGTTCCAGGTCAGACGGTAAACCGCTTATGTGCATCAGGTCTCGGTGCTGTGATTGATTCGGCACGTGCCATTACTGCAGGTGAAGGCGAGTTGTACATTGCCGGTGGCGTAGAAAGTATGACCCGCGCGCCTTTTGTGATGGGCAAAGCAGAAAGTGCTTATTCACGTGATGCCAAAATTTATGACACCACGATTGGTACCCGTTTCCCGAACCGTAAATTTACGGATCAGTTTGGCGCGCACAGTATGCCTGAAACAGGTGATAACGTGGCTGAAGAATTTGGTATTAGCCGTGAACAGGCTGATACCTTTGCTGCTGCATCACAGGCAAAATATCAGGCAGCGAAAGAAGCAGGTTTCTTTGAAGGTGAAATTACCCCGATTGAAGTTTCTCAAGGACGCAAATTGCCGCCTAAACAAATTACTGAGGATGAGCATCCACGTGCTTCTTCAACATTTGAAGCTTTATCCAAGTTAAAACCGCTATTTGAAGGTGGTGTAGTAACAGCAGGTAATGCATCAGGAATCAATGACGGCGCTGCAGCACTGATTATCGGCAGTGAAAAAGTGCAGGAACAGTATGGCTTAAAACCTTTAGCTCGTATTCTGTCTTCTGCAGCCGCTGGCATTGAGCCACGCATCATGGGAGCAGGCCCAATTGAAGCGATTAAAAAGGCAGTACAGCGTGCGGGTTTGACGCTAGACGATATGGATATCATCGAGATTAATGAAGCCTTTGCCAGTCAGGTATTATCTTGCCTGAAAGGTCTGGATGTCGCTTTGGATGATCCGCGTGTCAATCCAAATGGTGGTGCGATTGCCATTGGTCATCCACTGGGCTGTTCGGGTGCGCGTTTGGCTTTAACTGTTGCACGTCAGTTACAGCGTACTGGTAAAAAATATGCCGTGATCAGTCTATGTATCGGTCTGGGTCAAGGCCTGGCGATGGTAATTGAAAACTCTGAAGCTGCATCACAGCTTTAGTCATAGCCTTAATGCTATGTATATATGATATGCATGGCATTTTTTATTGAGATTTTTCTTTTAAAATAAAAATCCCTGCCTGAGCAGGGATTGACTACGTCAGTGTAATGATTACTTACGACCAGTGACTAATAATGTTGCCGACCCAAAGGCATAAACTTTACCTTCTTTATCGATAATTCGGCCTTCTGAGGTCAGTACATTGCGTCCGATCCGGATAATTTCACCAATAGCTGTATAGGTTTCACCACTTTTCATTGCTTTCAGCATTTTCACATTCAGGTCAATTGTTGAGAAACTGACACCTGCATCTACTGTCGTATGCACGGCAGCGCCAGTAGCACTATCTAGAACCGTTGCACAAAAGCCGCCATGAATACCACCCTGTAAATTGTAATGGCGCTGATCAGGACGCACCTCATATTCCACATAGTTTTCGCGCACCAAAGTTAGACGCATGGGAATAATTTCACTCATGGCTGAACTGGAAATTTCCCCATTCTTAATTGCGGTGAGATATTCAAGTCCGTTTAGTTGTGATGTTGGCATATCAACTCCTTGTAATGATTTATTTCGCTTTATGAAATAATATTCTGTTTCTCTAAATTTATGATATAACAGATAGTGATCGAAATGCTATATTTTTCCAGGATGGAATGATGACAATAAAAAATCTCGTCACAGATGCTGAATGGCAGGCACGTTGTGAACTCGCAGCACTTTATCGCATTATCGCGCATTACCGGATGACGGATCTGATCGATACTCACATCAGTTTAAGAGTCCCTGATCAGCCTGACTGTTTTCTGATTAATCAGTATGGTGTCGCTTTTGAAAAAATGTGTGCTTCAACGCTGGTCAAGATTAATCATGAAGGGCAGGTCGTAGAAAGCTATGAACAGGACAAGCCGGTGAATATGGCTGGCTTCGTCATCCACTCCGCAATTCATGAAGCACATGCTCATCTGAACTGTGTTATTCATACGCATACCGCAGATGGCATAGCAGTTTCTGCACAGAAACACGGACTTCTGCCCATTTCCCAGCACGCCATGAAGTTTTATCAGCAGGTGGCCTATCACGAATATGAAGGCGTGGCACTTTCAACAGATGAACAAGAACGCCTGATTCAGGACCTGGGCGGCCATCGCGCCATGATTTTACGCAATCACGGACTTTTAACGGCGGGCGAAACCATTGCACGGGCCTTTCATGAAATCTATTTTCTAGAGCGTGCCTGTCAGGCACAGGTGAAGGCCTTAAGCGGCGGTGCCGAACTGCATTATCCAAGTGAAGATGTACGAATTAAAACCGCCAAGCAGTTCGCCAGTCCTTTAGTTGAACCGATTTTACAGCGTGCCTGGCAGGCCGCTTTGTCTTTGATTGAGCATCAATATACGGAGTATGCATCATGATTGTGATATCCAGTACTGTGCCGAATATTGAAGCAATTCTGGTGAAGTCTTTTCAGAAATATGCGCCTGAGGGTAGTTTTTGTACACTGGACAGCCCGGAAGCAGAACTGGCGACCACAGCAGCTTCGTGGTTTCCAGATCTAGAAAAACTCCGACAACTTCCAGAACTTGGTCTGATTCATTCGATTGCTGCAGGAGTCGAACATTTAAATTTAAACGAGATTAGATCTGACCAGTCAGTCTGCCGGGTACTGGATCCACATCATCAAAAAGGCATGTTTGATTATCTGCTTTGGGGTGTGCTGTATTTTCAGCGTTATTTTGACCGCTTGATCCAGCAGCAAAAGCAGCAGCTATGGAAACAGTATCGTCAAAGTTATAGCCATCATATCCAGATCGGGATTATGGGCCTTGGCCATATGGGCGGGTATGTGGCAAAACGTTTTGCCGACATGGGCTATCAGGTGTCTGGATGGTCCAATTCCCCAAAAGAGATTGCTCAGGTCAAAAGCTATGTAGGCCAAGAACAGCTTTCCGAGTTCCTGGCCCACAGCCAGATATTGATTAATCTGCTGCCACTCACTGAAGAAAACACCGGTATTCTTTCTGCTGAATTATTTCAACAGTTACCTGAACACGCTGCTCTTATTCAGGTGGGTCGTGGGCAGCATTTAATCGAGCAGGATCTACTCAATGCACTGGATTCAGGTCATCTCCGTGGCGCAATTGTCGACGTATTTGAACAGGAGCCATTAGCTGCTGAACATCCATTCTGGCAGCACGAAAAGATCGTAGTTACACCACATGTTGCCTCACATGCGCCCATGTCTGTGGTGGTGGAACAGATTCTGGAAAATGACCGACGCTTAAATCTCGGGCTGGATTTATGCCATCAGGTAGATGTCAATAAAGGCTATTAATTGTAGGGATACAAGCAAAAAATAAGGAAATTAATGATGTGGGAAACGATTCAAACTCGGGTTAAGCAAGGCGTCGCAACTTTAAGCTTTAACCGCCCGGATTCACTCAACAGTTTTAACCGGCAGATGCATGAGGAAGTGCAGCAGGTGCTGAAAAACTGGAATACAGCTCCGGATATTCGGGTGATTGTGATCCGTGGTAATGGCCGGGCGTTTTCAGCGGGACAGGATTTAAAAGAACGTGCTGGACAGCTCGGCAATGTGCCTTTGCCACCGCAAGGCTCGCTGGCCAAATACTATAATCCCTTGATTAATCTGATCCGCCAGAGTCCCAAACCGGTAATCGCAGCAGTGAATGGTGTGGCTGCTGGTGCAGGTGCCAATATCGCGCTGGCCTGTGATCTGGTCATTGCCAAGGAAAGTGCCCGATTTATTCAGGCCTTTTCTAAAATTGGCTTGATTCCTGATGCCGGTGGCACCTGGATGTTGCCACGTTTAATCGGTTATGCACGTGCCATGGCACTTACTTTTCTGGGGGAACCGGTGCATGCCAAAGAGGCCGCTGAAATGGGCATGATCTGGAAAATGCTTCCAGATACAGAATTTGATGCTTATATCGACGACATTGCACACCGATTATCTCAACAGCCGACTTATGCGCTGGCTTTAACCAAACAGGCCTTGCAACGCAGTGCTGAAAATAACATAGACCAGCAACTGGAGCTGGAACAAAACCTGCAATATCTGGCTCTGAGCAGTCAGGACTATAAAGAAGGTGTCCAGGCTTTTGTCGAAAAACGCCCTGCACAATTTACCGGATGCTAAGGAGAGCATTTATGAAAATTCAGACCCGTATTACCGAGCTTTTAGGCATTCGCTATCCAATTATTCAGGGCGGCATGATGTGGGTCGGTACCGCAGAAATGGCCAGTGCCGTATCTAATGCAGGTGGCTTGGGAACATTAACGGCATTGACTCAACCGACGCCTGAAGCCCTGGTCAAGGAAATTGCACGCTGCCGAGAAATGACCGATCAGCCTTTTGCGGTCAATCTGACTTTATTGCCCGCTGTGAATCCGCCGCCATATGCAGAATACCGACAGGCGATCATTGAAAGCGGTATCAAAATCGTAGAAACAGCAGGCAACAAGCCTCATGAACATATTGAGGCGTTTAAGCAACACGGCATTATTGTCATTCATAAATGTACTTCCGTCCGTCATGCGCTTTCAGCACAAAGAATCGGTGCGGATATCATTTCGATTGATGGTTTTGAATGTGCGGGCCATCCGGGTGAAGACGATATTCCTGGCCTGATTTTAATTCCTGCCGCTGCGGATCAGCTTACTGTGCCGATTGTGGCCAGTGGCGGTTTTGCTGATGGCCGTGGTCTGGTCGCAGCTTTGGCTTTAGGTGCTGAAGGCATCAATATGGGTACACGCTTTTGTGCCACTAAGGAAGCGCCGATCCATTCAAACATCAAACAGTTCTATGTCGATAATGATGAAAGGGCGACACATCTGCTGTATCGACAGTTCAGGAATACTGCCCGTGTTGCCAAAAATGCGGTATCTGATCTAGTGGTTAAAATGAGTGAAGATCCAAATCTGGAGTTTGAACAGATTCGGCCTTATGTCAGCGGTTTAAAAGGCAAGCTCGCTTTAGAAAATGGCGATATTGATGCTGGTGTACTGACTGCAGGTCAAGTGATGGGATTGATTCATGACATTCCGACTTGTCAGGCGCTGATCGAAAATATCATGCAGGAGGCAGAGCAGATCATTCATCAGCGTCTGACTCATTTCTTGGCTCGTTGAACCATTTCATTGACGATCAAACAAAAAAGCCATTCCGTCATGAATGGCTTTTTTTCATCCTGAAGATTTTTTATTTTTAAATGGGAAATTTCATCGAATGACTAGATTTTATTCTTTAAATTATATTATAGTGGATTTAAAACATAATTTCGTATTATGAAATTAATTGTCATAAATATACAAATTAGAACTCATACAAGGGAATTACGATGAGAAATTATATTGCGCCATTAAAAGACATGAAGTTTGTCCTGAAAGACCTGTTAAACGTTGAACAGAAATATCAGGGCTATGCAAAATTCGCAGACAAGGTTTCTATGGATATTATGGAGCAATATCTGGAAGTCGCTGCGGACTTTTGCCAAAACGAACTTCTACCGATTAATGCGACAGGCGACCAGCAGGGTTGCCGTTTGCAGGATGGCATCGTAACTACTCCAGATGGGTTTAAAGCAGCTTATGACAAATATGTAGAACTCGGCTTTACCTCTTTAACCGGTGATGAACAATATGGCGGTCAGGGCTTCCCAACTTTATACCGGATTGCTATTTCTGAAATTATTACTGCAACCAACTGGTCGTGGGGGATGTACCCAGGTCTGTCACATGGTGCCATGCGTACTTTAGAGCACCACGGTAGTGATGAACAAAAACAGAAATTCCTGGTACCTTTAATTGCAGGTCGCTGGACTGGAACCATGTGCTTGACTGAATCTCATGCCGGTTCTGATCTGGGGCTGATCCGTACCAAAGCTGTGCCAAATGAGGACGGCAGTTACAGCCTCAGTGGCGAGAAAATCTTTATCTCAGCCGGTGAACATGACCTGGCTGAAAATATCGTGCATATCGTACTGGCACGTTTACCGGATGCGCCTGCGGGAACCAAAGGTATTTCGCTGTTTATTGTTCCGAAATACAATCTGGATGAAGCTGGTAATGTGGCTTCCCGTAATGGCGTAGTGTGTAGTGCCATTGAACACAAGATGGGCATTCACGGTAACGCGACCTGTGTGCTGAATTTTGATAATGCCAAAGGTTTCCTGATTGGGCCTGAAAATCGCGGCCTGAACTGCATGTTTACCTTTATGAACTCGGCACGTATCGGTACAGCCATTCAAGGCTTGGCAGCCGCAGAATCTTCTTATCAGGGGGCATTGGCTTATGCCAAAGACCGTCTGGCGATGCGTTCACTTGAAGGTGCAAAAGTGCCAGGCCAGCCTGCAGATCCGATTATCGTGCATCCGGCAGTACGTAACATGCTGCTGACTCAAAAGGTGTTTGCAGAAGGTTCACGTGCACTTGCATATTATCTGGCGACCTATGCCGATATCGCTGAAGCCACTGAAAGCCCTGAAGAGAAAAAAGCAGCTGAAGACCGTCTGGCATTACTAACCCCAATTGCCAAAGCGTTAATGACCGAAACTGGCATAGAATCAGCTAAACATGGTATGCAGGTTTTCGGTGGTCACGGTTATATTGCTGAACATGGCATGGAACAGATTGCCCGTGATGCCCGTATTGCCAGCCTCTACGAAGGAACCACTGAAATTCAGTCCATTGACTTGCTGGCGCGTAAAGTGTTGGGCTCAAAACTGGGTCTGTTGACCGCATTAACCGATGAAATCCAAGCTTATGTGAAAGAGCATCAGCAACATGTCCAGTTCAGCCAGCAAGTTGCACAAGTCAGCCAGTTGACTGAACAATGGCTGAAATTAACCAGAACCATTCAGGAGCAGGCTCAGCAGTCTGCCAATGAAATTGGGGCAGCATCAGTTGACTACCTATATTTCTCTGGTTATGTCGTATCCGCTTATTTGTGGCTGAAAATGGCAATTACTGCGCAGCAGAAAATTGAAGAAGGCAATACTGATCCGTTCTATGCAGCCAAGATCAAAACTGCACAATTCTTCTTTGCGCGTATTTTGCCAAGAACTTCAACCCACTTTGCCAATATTCAGGCGGGCGGTGAAAGCCTGTTTTTACTTGAACCTGAAGAGTTCAAATTCGATTAAACCTTTTGACCCACGATACTCGTGTCGTGGGTCTTTTTTAATAATTTTTGCATCCTCACCCAATTCAAATATTGAGATTTATTCTCGGATATTGAATAAACCATAAAACAACAAGATCAGGAGTCTATATGGATTTAGACATGATTACTCGACAGTGTCCTTATGCTGATCTGCAGCTTAATTTTCATGAAGTCGGACAGCGTTCTGCATTTCCGACTATTATTTTGATTCATGGCACCGGTGGAAATACCGACAAGCATTTCAGCTATATTTTTCCGATGCTGGGTATTCATCAGCGGGTTTTATCCATTGATTTGCATACCCCGAATAAAGCTGATCTAAAGGTGACTGATTTTAGCCAACAGGTTGAAGCATTGATTCAGTATGCAGTTGCAAAAGATGAAACCATTACAGTGGTCGGCTATTCACTCGGTGCCGTGATTGCTGCACAAGTAGCAGCCAGTTTAAAACAGCGCGTAGCGCGTTTGATCCTGTTAGCCGGTTGGGCCAAAACCAGCTCGGTGCAACAACTACGTACTGTCATTTGGCAGCAATTATTTACTGAACAATCTGCGGCCTTGCCGCATTTTGTCAATTATTGCCTGTATAGCGATGATTATCTGTCTGCACGAAGCGAACAGCAGGTGTTGGATCTGGCACGCTTTGTCAAACCTTCCCAAGATGCAGCCAAACAGCGTGAACTGAATTATCGCATTGATATTACATCGATCTTGCCTGAGATTCGTGCAGAGACGTTGATTGTGGCTTGCCGTGAAGACCGCATGGTGCCTGTAGCGCAAGCTAAACTGCTGTTTGCTTCAATTTCGAACAGTCGCTATATCGAAATTTCTTCAGGACATGCGCTCTATGTCGAAGCGCCAGCAGAGGTGGTGCAACTGGTGAACCAGTTTAGCCAGCATCCACAGCAGTATCCGGCCAATCAAAAAATCCAGCCGTCGATGCCTTAAAACAGGAGAAAAATAATGCAAGCTCCAGTACAGCGCAACAAAATTTTAATCGTAGGCAGCGGTTTTGGTGGTTTGGGCATGGCAATCCGTCTGAAACAGCAGGACATTCACGATTTTAAAATCATAGAACGTGCCGCAGAAGTGGGTGGAACCTGGCGTGACAATACCTATCCCGGTGTCGCCTGTGACGTACCCTCCCATTTATATTCTTTTTCTTTTATTAAAAATCCGGACTGGTCACGCATCTTTCCGCAAGGGGCAGAAATCCAGCGCTATTTAATTCAGTGCTGTGATCAGGAGCAGATTCGTCCACATATTGATTTTCATACGTTGCTGGAAAAAGCCAGCTGGAATGCCAAAGAACGCATCTGGGAAATTCAGACCTCCAAAGGCCCGTATCAGGCAGATTTTTTAATGACTGCAACCGGGCATCTGGCAGATGAGCATCTCCCGAAAATTCCGGGGCTGGAAGAATTTGAAGGCCAAGTGATGCATTCCGCGCGCTGGAACCACGAGCTGAATCTGGAAAATCAACATGTCGTTGTGGTGGGTTCTGGTGCTTCTGCCATCCAGCTTGTGCCGGAAATTGCAAAAACTGCCAAAAGCCTGACTGTCTTGCAACGTAGTGCGCCCTATATTTTGCCCCGACCAGACCGACCTTATTCTGAGTCAGAAAAACAGCTTTTTCGCAAAGATCCGGACAGTATGACAGCCTTAAGACATTCCTTGTTTTGGGGCAATGAATACAATTTTGCCCAGCGCCGTAATCTGAAAAGCCAGATTGAGCGGGTCAAGAAAAACTGCCTGCAATTCTTAAAACATCAGATTTCAGATCCAGAGCTACAGCGTAAATTGACGCCGAATTATGAACCTGGTTGTAAACGCTTATTGCTTTCTAATGATTATTATCCGACTTTTTTAAAACCCCATGTCACCCTTGAAGATTCAGCATTAGCACAAATGACCAAGGATGGTGTTATAAGCCAGACTGGAAATAAATTTTCTGCAGATATCATCGTATTTGCCACCGGTTTTGAAGCGGCACGTCCACCCTATGCCGCAAAGGTGGTGGGTAAACAGGGTTTAAGCCTGGAGCAGCAATGGTCCAGCGGTATGCAGGGTTATCAGTCAACGACCGTACACAACTTTCCAAATCTGTTCATCCTGAATGGCCCCAACACCGGAAGTGGGCATAATTCAGCGCTTTATTTTCTGGAAACCCAGTTTGATTTGATTCTAGATGCCTTGCAGTTTTTTGAGCAGGAACAGATTCAGGTCTTTGAAGCAGATCAGAGTGCTGAAAATAGCTATATGCAGGAGCTACAGCAGCTTTCCCAAGGTAGTGTCTGGTTATCGGAAAGCTGTAAAAGCTGGTATCTGGACCCGGTCAGTCGCAAGCTGACTTTGGTCTGGCCGGATTATGCTCATTCATTTAGGGATAAAAATCAGCATTTTATTCGTAGCGGTTATCACTACCAGTATGTTGAATCGAGACAGCAGAAAGTGGTTTAAAAATATTTAATTAAAATCAAAATCTTATGGTTTAAATGATACAAAATAATTGTAAATCCAGGACAGGAGTATAGTCATGAGCAGTCAGCCATGGATGGAAGAATATAAAAAGTGGAATATCAATCCGGAGTTTACCCGGCCAGATCCTGAGAAAACCCTGAGCACGATAATTGCTGAGAATTTGGTAAAATTTCAGGATAAAACCGCATTTATCTATCTAGATCGCAAATTCAGCTATCACGATATCGATGTGTATAGCCAGAAACTGGCTAGCTATTTACAGAGTCTTGGGCTGACTGCTGGCAGCCGTATTGCGGTGATGTTACCGAATATTATTCAATATCCAATCGCTACCTTTGCCATTATTCGGGCCGGTTATGTGCTGGTCAATGTCAACCCCATGTACACCCAGCGCGAGCTCTATCATCAGCTACAGGATTCAGGTGCAGAAGCCTTGATTATCCTTGGACAGACTTTGGAGCAATTAACAGCATTAGAGGAATGTCCTCAACTCAAATATGTTATTTCGACGCATTCGCCGGATTTTATTCAAGAGCAGCAAAGTGCTATTTATAGTCAGGCAACACAATATCCGGATAAACAGTTCTTTGACTTTAGGCAGGCAATAAATCAGGTAGAAATTATTGATTTCAAAACACCTGTACAGCATCAGGAAGATACGGTCATTCTGCAATACACGGGAGGTACCACAGGTGTTTCTAAAGGTGCAGAACTGAGCCATCGCAATATTTTATTTAATATCGCCCAGAACAGTACCGTATTTATCAGCCATTTTGGTGACCGCTATGCCACTGAAAATGAATATGTATTCTGTGCCTTGCCGCTGTATCACATTTATGGATTTACCATCTGCCTGTTCAGTTATGGTTTAAGCCGTGGTTTCGCCAATGTTCTGATTCCAAATCCGAGAGATCTGGATGCTTTGGCGGATCAATACCAGAAACATCCACCCACTGTTTTCCCTGGGGTGAATACCATGTTTAATGCACTGGGACATCATCCACGTTTTCGTGAACTGGATCATTCAAACCTGAAAACTACAACTGGCGGGGGAGCATCGATTTTAAAAAATACGGCAAATTTATGGTATGAGGTCACAGGCTGCCAGATTTATGAAGGCTACGGACTTTCTGAAACCTCACCAACTGCAACTTTTAACCCGCCTTTAAGCCGGCGATTTAGTGGCACGATTGGCTTGCCATTGGCAGGGACTGAAATTCTGATTCTGAATGATGAAGGAAAACCTGTAGAGCTTAATCAGGCTGGAGAAATAGCCATACGTGGTCCACAGGTGATGAAAGGATACTGGCAGCAAGCCGAAGCAACAGCACAGGTATTTACCAAAGATGGATTCTTCCTGACAGGTGATATCGGTTGTATGGACGAGCAGGGCTATATCACCATTCTGGACCGAAAAAAAGACATGATTCTGGTGTCCGGATTTAATGTTTATCCCAATGAGCTGGAAGGCGTACTGTCCAAACACCCTAAGATACTGGAATGTGCAGTGATTGGTATTGATGATGAAAAATCTGGACAGGTACCCAAGGCATTTATTGTGAAACAGGATGAAACTCTAACCCAAGATGAAATCATGACTTATCTGAAGCAGCAACTGACCAGTTATAAATTGCCGAAATACATTGAATTTGTGTCCGAACTACCAAAGTCTGCAGTAGGCAAAATTCTGCGTCGTGAACTGCCTCGTACTGTTCAGCCCAGCGCTAAGGCCTGTTAAGGAATGATCTAATCCATTATCTTTAAAATAAAAAAGGAATCGCAAGATTCCTTTTTTACTGCTTGCAGGCTTATCGCTGCTGGATAACTTTTTTGCTTTTCAGTTCTTCCATTTCAGCAGAACTTAAATATTGACTCAAAATGGCATCAGTATCTTCACCCAGACAAGGTGGGGCCTTTTTATATTCTACCGGTGTCTTGGAGAGTTTAATCGGTGAACCGATTGAGGTGTAATCTTCACGTAAAGTATGCGGCATCTGAATCACCATATCGCGTGCCAATACCTGTTCTTCTTGCAAAGTCTGTTTCAGGTCATTGATCATTCCTACCGGTACTTTAACTGCATGAATCAGATCCACCCAGGTTTTTGCCGGTCGAGTATAGAAATGAGCCTGTAGAACTATGGTCAGTTCTTCACGATGTGTAACACGTCCTGAATTTTTCAAGAAGCGAGGATCTTCTGCCACCTTAGCCAAACCAACGGCCTGACACAAAGCTTGGAATTGCAGATCATTACCACAGGCAATAATAAATTCACCTTCCTGGGCTTTGAACACCTGATAGGGCACAATATTGGCATGCGCATTTCCGAAGCGACCGGGAACTTTGCCTGAGGTGAGATAATTCATGGCCAGAACAGAGAGGGAAGCAACTTGGGTATCTAACAGCGCCATATCAATATACTGACCTTCACCGGTTTTCTCACGGGACAACAAAGCCGCCTGAATGGCAATTGCGGCATATAAGCCGGTAGTCAAATCGGCAAAGGCCAGACCTGCTTTTTGCGGGCCACCACCGGGCAGATCGTCACGTTCGCCAGTGACACTCATCATGCCGCCCATTCCCTGAACGATAAAATCATAACCCGGCTCTTGCGCACGCGGACCGTTCTGGCCAAAACCGGTAATGGAACAATAGACCAGTCGCGGATTTAGCTGGCTCAGACTTTCATAATCCAGCCCATATCGTTTCAACGAACCGGCTTTATAGTTTTCAATGACTACATCACTCTGTTCAGCAAGTTTTTTGATAATACTTTGACCTTCAGGTGTAGATAAATCGATTGCAACCGAATGCTTGCCACGGTTGGCTGACAGGTAATAAGCCGATTCATGGGTATCTTGCTGGTGATTGTTTTTAAGCCAAGGTGGTCCCCAGATACGGGTATCATCCTCATGATCCGGTTTTTCAATCTTGATCACTTCTGCACCCAGATCAGCCAGAATCTGGCTACACCAGGGCCCAGCCAAAATCCGGCTTAAATCCAGTACACGAAATCCTGTTAAGGCACCCATTATTACGCTCCCTGTTCGATCATATTCAAATGACATATCGTTCTTATCCCTCTTTTTAAAGCTATATGAAAATGAAAGAACAATCAACTTTATGATAATAAATTTCGTATAACAAAATAAAACATCTAAAATGATGAATATTCATCTTATTTTCTTTAGCCTGATGCAAATATAAGTATGAACGAAGAACAAGAGGTCACTGATAAAAAGGAAAAAGCGATCTCCCAGACAGAATTAAAAAAGGAGTCAATCAAGTGAATTAAAAACGGATTAGCCTTAAAGCATATTCATTAGCGGAATAGCTTTAAATATAAAAGATCATGAAAACCTAAGGATAGGAAAACAGAGATTTAAATATGACGGATTTAGCGAGAGAATTAGAAAAGATTAAACCTACGACCAAACGAACGCAGCAAATTGCTTTTATTTTCGCCTTTCTGGCTTTACTGGTAGATGGCGCGGACATGTTGCTGCTGTCTTTCAGTTTAAATAGCCTGAAAGCAGAGTTTGGTCTCAGTAATCTGCAGGCCGGTACACTAGGCAGTTTTACCTTAGCAGGTATGGCGATTGGTGGCTTTATGGGTGGCTGGGCCTGTGACCGTCTGGGCCGTGTACGTACCGTAGTCATTTCGATTCTGGTATTTTCCATATTGACCGCAGCCTTAGGCTTTGCACAAAACTTTGAACAATTTGCTGTTTTACGCTTTCTGTCTGCTTTCGGCATAGGCTCTTTATATATTGCAGCCAATACGCTCATGGCTGAATATGTTCCAACTGAATATCGCACCACGGTTTTAGGTACCTTACAGGCAGGATGGACCGTCGGTTATATTATGGCCACTGTACTGGCAGGCTGGATCATTCCGGAATATGGCTGGAGAACCCTGTTTTTTATTGCCATTATTCCCTCGGTTATGGCGATTTTTATCCAGAAACTGGTTCCTGAGCCAGAATCCTGGCAGCGTGCACGTTTGCAGCGTCTATATGCCCCAGCTGAAATCACAGCACAGCAACCCGCCAAAAAAAGCACAGTCAAAGAGATTTTCGCGGATCCTGCGAATCGCAGAATGTTTATTTTGTGGATCTTTACGGCCGGTTTTCTGCAATTTGGCTACTATGGCGTAAATAACTGGATGCCGGCATATCTGGAATCTGAATTGCACATGAATTTTAAATCCATGGCCGGTTATATGATTAGTACCTATGTGGCCATGATTTTCGGCAAAATTCTGGCGGGATTTGCCGCAGACCGTCTGGGTAGACGCGCTGTCTTTTCGTTTGGAGCAATTGGAACGGCGATTTTCCTGCCCGTGATTGTGCTATTCAATACGCCAGATAACATTGCCTATCTGCTGATTTTCTTTGGATTCCTGTATGGCATTCCATATGCGATTAATGCCACATATATGACTGAAAGCTTTGCGACATCGATCCGTGGTACAGCAGTCGGTGGTGCTTATAATGCAGGTCGTATTGGGGCCATGTTTGCACCTGCGATTATTGGCGCAGCAGCGAGTGGTGGTTCAATTGGATTAGGCTTCCTGATTATGGGCGGTGCCTATTTCTTGTGTGGTGCAGTGTCCGGGATCTTTATCAAAGATCGTCAATACGACCCACAAAAAGCATAATGATATTTTAAACAATGATGTTAAAAATGAGCCTCATAAGGGCTCATTTTTTTTATCTATTTATTTTAAAAATAAGTTTTCTATTTTTTATTGGTCCGACTCTTTTTGCAGATGAATACTTTTTAGTCCATCATTTACTTTATTGAGTAGATGAATCAGGGTAATCACATCATCAAAAGCCAGTTTATTTAAGGCCTGTCCATAAAACTCAAAAAAATCATCCTGCAGACTATCCCAGGTCTGAAAACCTTCAGTGGTGAGTGCAACAATTTTGGCACGTCGATCCTGCTCATTGATCACTCGCTCTACCAGTCCATCACGTTCCAGTCTTTTTAATACGGCATCCAGATTTTGTCGGCTTACCCCCAGATATTCGGTCAGATCTGAAAAAGACATTCCTGATTTAACTTTTGGACGGGACAGGGCACCCAGCACTGCCCAATGTACTGGAGATATTTTTAGCTCATTGAGGCACTTGCGGTCCAGGCTGTTGCCCACCTGAAACAGCCGGAAAAAAAGCCGGTTATGAGCAGAATATAAGGATTGATCATATTTTTTTGACAACGTATCACTCACAATATTGGACATCCTCAAAACTGAAATAGCCGAGCCGCGCAGAGTATAACCTATCGCTTTTTCGCACAAACCAGTTTCTATTATAATTTGATTTAAAAATCATAGTGTTTTTGCAGAAATTTTCCTATTTAAATTCTGAGTCAATCAGTTTTATGGTTTGGAAATCTCTCTTTTTCTCCTCACTTCCATTGCGCTCACTCGTCAAATATCTAAGGTTTTCTTCCTAATTTTAAAGGAATAAATTATCTGTCATGCAAAAGACATAATTTGGCCCTAGAGTGAAGTCGGATTCAAATTAATCTAAAGCCAAAAAACAATATAGGTCAATACATTGAATAATTAAAAATATTAAGTTAATGATAAATATATAAATAATAATTTATAATTATTATTTTATGTAAATGCATTGACATAAATTCAATCTCTTTCTATTTTAGATAAAACACACCGAATTAAAACAACAGCCAATTAAATTCGACAACAAAATAGCGTAGGGATGAGCAATGAAAGGACTAAAAGACAAGGTTGTGATTGTGACAGGCGGAGCAGGCGGAATTGGTTCAGCCACCTGCCGACGTCTGGCAGAGGAAGGCGCCAAAGTTGCCATTTTCGATATGAATCTGGAAGCGGCTGAAAAGCTGGCAAATGAAATCAATCAATATGGTCAGGCACTGGCAATTCAGTGTGATATTACCCAAATGGACGTGGTTGAGCAGGCGGTTCAAAAAACCAAAACTGAACTCGGTCCAATTGATGGACTGGTCAACAATGCCGGCTGGGATATTTTTAAACCTTTTGTTAAAACCAATCCGCAGGAATGGGAAAAACTGATCCAGATTAATCTGGTCGGTATGCTGAATATGCATTTTGTAGTGCTGAAAGGCATGGTTGAACGCAATTCCGGCAGTATTGTCAATATTGCTTCTGACGCAGCTCGGGTCGGTTCTTCAGGTGAAGCAGTCTATGCGGCCTGTAAAGGCGGCTTGTTATCTTTCTCTAAAACGCTGGCACGTGAACACTCACGTCACAACATCAAAATAAACGTGATTTGCCCGGGACCCACCGATACGGCTTTGCTTGCAGGCGTGACTGAAGGTGCATCAAATCCGGAAAAATTACGTGAAGCCTTTATTCGTGCCATTCCGCTGGGTCGCTTGGGTCAGCCGGATGATTTAGCTTCTGCCATTGCCTTTTTCTTGAGTGATGACGCCAGCTTTATTACCGGGCAGGTACTCAGTGTTTCTGGCGGTTTAACCATGAACGGTTAAACGGACATCATCATTAAATCTCATAATAAACACAGTTCAATCAGATAGATAAAAACAGTACAGGATGTAAAGAAAATGAATTTTGAAGATATCTTATATGAAGTTAAAAAAGGTGTTGCCTGGATCACAATTAACCGTCCGGAAAAAATGAATGCCTTCCGTGGCACCACCTGTGACGAACTGATCAAGGCATTGAATAAAGCAGGTTATGACCGTAACGTGGGTGCAATTGTATTGGCAGGCGCGGGTGAGAAAGCTTTCTGTACCGGTGGTGACCAGTCTGCACACGATGGCAATTATGATGGCCGTGGAACGATCGGCTTACCGATGGAAGAGTTGCATACCGCCATCCGCGATGTACCTAAACCGGTAATTGCACGCGTACAGGGCTATGCTATTGGCGGTGGCAATGTGTTGGCAACCATTTGTGACCTGACCATCTGTTCAGACAAAGCCATTTTTGGCCAGGTTGGTCCGAAAATGGGATCGGTTGATCCGGGCTATGGCACGGCATTTTTAGCGCGTGTGGTAGGTGAGAAGAAGGCCCGTGAAATCTGGTATATGTGCCGCCGTTATTCTGGTCAGGAAGCTGTGGAAATGGGTCTGGCGAATAAATGCGTACCGGCCGATCAACTGGATGCCGAAGTGCAGGCCTGGGCTGAAGAAATCTGTCAGCGTAGTCCGACTGCCATTGCAATTGCCAAACGCAGTTTCAATATGGATACCGCACATCAGGCGGGTATTGCTTGCATGGGCATGTATGCGCTGAAACTTTATTACGATACTGAGGAGTCTCGTGAGGGAGTCAATGCACTGAAAGAAAAACGTCAGCCTGAATTCCGTAAATATGCTAAATAAGGAGACTGCTCCATGAAAAAGAATCCTTATATCACTGAAGAACTCGAGTTTTTGGCAGAAACAGCAGAAAAATTTGCCCTGAAATATATTGCTCCCGGCTTTCTGGAACGCGACCAAAGCCGAGTCTTTGACCGTGATCTGGTCAAAAAGATGGGTGAAATGGGTTTTATTGCACCTGAACTACCGGAACAATACGGCGGTCAGGGCATGGGTAGACTGGCGGCTGGAATTATCCATGAAGCCATTGCCAAAGCGGATTTAAGTTTTTCCTATATCAACTTGTTGGCTTCTTTAAATGGCCAAATTCTAGCCGAACATGGTCAGCCTGAAGTAGTTGAGCCTTGGCTGAAAAAACTTACTGCAGGCGAAGCTATCTTTTCAATTGCCTTGACCGAGCCGCGAGGCGGTTCTGATGCAGCCAACTTGCGTTTAAAGATTGAACGTGATGGCGACGAATATGTGATTAACGGCGAAAAGACCTCAATTTCTGCGGCCGATCAGGCAGATGCATCTGTTGTTTTTGGCCGTACTAGTGCCAATGAAGATGGTGCGCATGGCGTGACAGCGCTCTTGGTTCCGATGAATTTACCGGGCATTAGTACCACACGTTTTGACTGTCATGGTCAGCGCGCCATTGGTCGCGGTTCAATCTTTTTTGACAATGTTCGCGTGCCAGTCAATCACCGTCTAGGGGATGAAAACAAAGGTTTTGTGCAGGTGATGCAGGGCTTTGATTTTTCACGCGCACTGATTGGCCTGCAGGTCTTGGCCGTTGCACGGGTGAGTCTGGATGAAGCCTGGGAATATGCCGCGCAACGCGAAGCTTTTGGTCAGCCATTGACTGCTTTTCAGGGAGTTTCACATCCTCTCGCGGAATACGAAACTCAGGTTGAGGCTGCACGCTTACTTTGCCTGCAAACCTTATGGCTCAAGGACAATCATCTGCCACATACCTCTGAAGCAGGCATGTGTAAATGGTGGGGGCCAAAACTGGCCTATGATGTGATTCATCAATGTCTGTTGACTTTTGGCCATGCTGGTTATGACCGTGGTGTGATGGAACAGCGTATGCGGGATGTACTCGGTTTCCAGATCGGTGATGGAACAGCACAAATCATGAAAACGATTATTGCGCGGCATAAGGCAGGACGTAAGGCTGTACCAGCTTAAGGAAAATAAGCACAGGCCTGAACTAAAATTATAATGAGGAGTAAGCGAATGGATTTCGATGCGGTTCTGATCCCGGCCAGAAAAGAGGCCATGCTCAAACAGGGATACTGGTTAAATCAAATGATTCTTGATTTTTTACGTAGCGCCGTAGAAAAGAATCCGGATAAAATAGCTTTAGTAAGCGTTAAGGTCGAGAATCAAACTGAACAGACTTTCAGCTATCAGCAACTTTGGGACATGACCAATAAAATTGCCTTGGGTCTGAAACAGCTGGGTGTTGAAAAAAATGATGTGGTGTCTTGCCAGTTACCGAACTGGTGGGAATTTACCTTGCTTTACCTGGCTTGTAGCCGTATTGGCGCCGTATTGAATCCACTCATGCCGATATTCCGTGAGCGTGAACTGGAATTCATGCTGAAACATGGTGAATCTAAAGTTTTTGTAGTGCCTAAAACTTTCCGCAATTTTAGCCATGAACAGTTGGCCAATCAGCTACAAAGCAAGCTGGACACCCTGCAACATGTTGTCGTAGTAAATGGTGAAGGCGAGAATAATTTTGATCGCCTGTTACTCAACCATGGTCTGGAACAGAATGCTGCAGCCGTTGTTGCACTAGATGGGCTGGAATCTGGCCCGGATGATATTACCCAACTGATCTTTACCTCGGGCACTACAGGTGAACCGAAAGGCGTGATGCATACCGCTAATACCTTGTTTTCCAATATTGTGCCTTATGCAGAGCGTTTGCATTTAACTGAAAATGATGTGGTATTGATGGCGTCACCGATGGCGCATCAGACCGGATTTATGTATGGCCTGATGATGCCGATTCAGCTCAATACCAAAGTGGTATTACAGGATGTCTGGGATGTCTCCAAAGCAGTAGACTTGATTCATCAGCATCAGGTGAATTTCACCATGGCTTCAACGCCATTTTTGAACGACCTGTCCAATACTGTGGCTGAACAGCATGACAAAGTCGATTCACTGAAAATTTTCCTTTGTGCTGGTGCGCCAATTCCGGGACCATTGGTACAAAAAGCCCGGGAAATTCTGGGTGTTAAAGTCATATCCGCTTGGGGTATGACCGAATGTGGTGCGGTGACACTGACCCGACCTGAAGATGAAGATGAGCGCTCTTTCAATACTGATGGCATCGCTTTGCCAGGCGTGGAAATCAAGATCGTGGATAAAAAAGGTCAGACCAAAGCCGTGAATGAATCCGGTCGTTTGATGATCCACACCTGTTCAAATTTTGGCGGTTATTTAAAACGTCCACATTTGAACGATACAGATACTGAAGGCTGGTTTGATACTGGCGATATTGCCTATCAGGATGAGCAGGGTTACATCCGGATTTGCGGACGTAAGAAGGATGTGATTATTCGGGGCGGGGAAAATATTCCGGTCGCGGAAATTGAATCACTACTTTATAAGCATCCGAATATTGCAACAGTGGCTTTAGTGGCTTATGCAGATGAACGAATGGGCGAGCGTGCCTGTGCAATCATCAAACTGAAAGATCAGACAAAGCCGTTAAGTTTTAACGAGCTGGTAGATTTCCTGAAAACTCATAATCTGGCCATGCAGTATCTGCCGGAACGCCTGGAGATCTGGGAGGATATTCCGATGACGCCATCCGGAAAAATCCAGAAATTCAAACTCAGAGAATTACTGGCACAGCATATTGCCTCAATGGCAGTTGAAGTAAACTAAATCTCTGAATATATACAAATTAAACCCTGAATAATCTTGCATCATTCAGGGTTTTTCTTATTCAAAAAGAAGCGATCTAAAGGGTTAATACGAATTTTAGATTAACTTCTACTTTAATAATTTTAATAAAGCTTCAGCCGTTGCAGCAGAAGAGGCGGGGTTTTGTCCAGTAATGAGCAGACCATCTTGTTGCACGTATACCTGCCAGTCCTCAGTTTTAGAATATTTCCCACCTTTTTCTTTCAGCATGTCTTCAACTAAAAACGGAACGATGTCTGTCAAACCCACACCGTCTTCTTCGGTATTACTGAAACCGGTGACTGTCTTGCCCTCTACAATCGAATGGCCTTTGGCATCTTTTACATCACGCAGGACACCCGGAGCATGACAGACCAGCGCAACAGGTTTATCTGCCTGCAAGGTTTGCTCAATTAAAGAAATGGAATTCTGGTCTTTGGCCAAATCCCATAGTGGTCCATGACCACCCGGATAGAATACAGCATCAAAATCCTGATTTAAGACTTCACTCAGTTTATGCGTATTGGCAAGTGCCTGCATGGCCACTTCATCTGCTTCAAAGCGTTTGGTGGTTTCGGTTTGCGCATCCGGCTCATTACTTTTCGGATCTAGTGGTGGCTGACCACCTGCAGGAGATGCCAAAACTACCTCTGCGCCTGCATCAACAAAGGTGTAATAAGGCGCAGCTAGCTCTTCCAACCAGAAGCCAGTTTTTTTGCCAGTATCGCCCAGCTGGTCATGTGAAGTCAGTACCATCAAGATTTTCATATTATTTTCCTGTAGCTCATTAAAAAACATCGCGAATGATCGACTGTTAATTTAACAAGTCATGAGCGTCAGGAATGTTGTGATACGTTCATTTGCTGTATCGATACGTTGTTGTTTCAGTTGATTTAACTAAAGTACGTAGCCTTGCAAAGTGAACAGTGTGTTCAATATTCATCTGCCCATTAACAGGTCTTGCTGAAGATCGGCTTGTTTACGCAAGAAATCCCAGACCAGTTTAATTTTTGGTTCATGTTGCAGATCGACCAGCGTCAGCATCCAGAAAGTATGGGTAAAACTGACCTGATCGCCCAAAACCTCTTTGAGTTCGCTTTTATCATTGACCAGAAATTTCGGCAAAATGGCCAGTCCAGCACCTGCACGAACCGCAATTTCCTGCGCCAGAATACTATTACTGCGAAAACAGGCACTGACCTGCAAGGGAAGACGCTCCAGCGAATACAGTGCAGTGCTATAGACGAGATCATCAATATAATCGACAAAACGGTGCTGTTTGAGGTCTTCCAGTTTTTTAATTTCCGGATTTTGCTGTAAATAATGCTGGCTGCCATACAGTTTCAGGCAGTAGTTAGACAAACGAGTAATGATATAGGGGCCAGATTTGGGCCGGTCAATCGCGATCACAATATCGGCTTCTCGATGTGAAAGTTTGATCGCTTTCGGTACCGGAATCAGGTCAATGGTCAGCAAAGGATAATGCTGGGAAAATTCTGCCAAAAGACGGGCTAAAAATGCCGTACCAAAACCTTCTGGCGCACCAATCCGGACCCGACCTTGCAAAGGGTCGTGGCGCTTGTCAATCTGGATAAAGGACTGCTCCATCTGTTCCACACGCGGTACCAGTGCCAGACCTTCCGAGGTCAGTTCATAACCGGTGGCTTCGCGCTTAAACAGTTGAGTACCGAGGGTATTTTCCAGGGCCTGAATCCGCCGTGCCACGGTACTGTGTTCAACCCCAATCAAGCGTGCTGCATTGGTAAGCGTTTTAGCACGTGCCAAAACTAAAAAGAAACGTAAATGATCCCAATCCACTTTCATCTTCTATTTAACATCCTGTTAAATCCCTGTGCAAATTTGCACAATCATCGTGCATCATTTTCTATTGGTGGTCAAAGTGTTCTTTGTTAGTCTGCTGAAACAGCGTAAAAATTATACGTTAAATAAAAGCCAGTAAAGGCAGATACAACGACAATAACAAACCAGCACGGAGCGACCATGAACGCCATTTCTCATCCACAGCAAAGTACCGGATTCACCACCGCAAAACTTCTCATTAATGGTGAATTTGTCGAATCAAAAACCAGCCATTGGCAAGATATTGTTAATCCTGCCACTCAGGAAGTCTTGGGGCAGGTGCCATTTGCTACTACAGAAGAAGTCAATGCTGCGATTGCGGCTGCGCAAAATGCCTTTACCAGCTGGCGCCAAACCCCGATCCAGGCACGCATGCGCATCATGCTGAAGCTGCAGGATCTGATTCGTACGAATTTAAAAAGTATTGCCCAGGTCTTAACAGCAGAACAGGGGAAAACTCTGGCCGATGCCGAAGGTGATATTCAGCGCGGTCTGGAAGTGGTGGAGTATGCCTGTTCGATCGGTTCACTACAAATGGGTGAGTATATTGAAGGTGTGGCACGCGGTGTCGATACCTATACCTTGCAGCAACCATTGGGTGTCTGTGCAGGAATTACCCCGTTTAACTTTCCGGCGATGATTCCACTGTGGATGTTCCCGATGGCGATTGTCTGCGGCAATACCTTTGTATTAAAACCCTCAGAACAGGATCCGCTATCGACCATGATGCTGGTTGAGTTAGCGATTCAAGCCGGTGTACCGGCTGGCGTACTGAATGTAGTACATGGCGGCAAAGAAGTGGTCGATTTACTGTGTACCCATCGCGACATTAAAGCGATTTCTTTTGTTGGTTCAACCGCGGTCGGTACGCATGTCTATAACCTGGCAGGCCAGCACGGCAAGCGTGTGCAGTCTATGATGGGCGCTAAAAACCATGTCGTGGTAATGCCAGATGCGAATAAAGAACAGACCTTAAATGCGTTGGTCGGTGCAGCTTTTGGTGCAGCAGGTCAGCGTTGTATGGCACTTTCGGTGGCGGTGATGGTCGGTGAGACCAAGCACTGGGTCGATGAACTGGTCAATAAAACCAAAACCTTAAAGGTGAATGCCGGGCATGAACCGAATACCGATGTTGGACCGGTGATTTCAACCCGTGCCAAAGCGCGTGTCATTGATTTAATTAACAGTGGCGTTGAACAAGGCGCCGAACTGCTACTCGATGGCCGTGATGTACAGGTTCCGGGCTATGAAAAAGGCAATTTTGTCGGGCCAACGATTTTTAATCAGGTCACGACCGATATGCGCATTTATAAAGAAGAAGTATTTGGTCCGGTACTGGCGATCATGCATGTCGATACTTTAGAACAAGCCATTGAGCTGATTAATGCTAATCCATTTGGTAATGGCGTTGGACTGTTCACCCAGAATGGCAATACGGCACGTACCTTCCAGAACCAGATTGATATCGGTCAGGTGGGCATTAACATTCCAATTCCTGTACCTGTGCCTTTCTTCAGTTTTACCGGTTCACGCGGTTCAAAACTGGGTGATCTAGGTCCTTATGGCAAACAGGCGGTGCAGTTCTATACCCAGACCAAAACCATTACCAGCCGATGGTTTGAAGATGACCAGGAAACCACTGGTGTCAATACCACAATCAGTCTGCGTTAAGGAGCATCAGCATGAAGATTGCATTTATCGGTTTAGGCAACATGGGCGGTTCTATGGCGCAAAACCTGCTCAAGTCGGGTCATCAAGTTTTTGGTTATGACTTAAGTGCAGTGGCTTTACAGCATTTTGCAGAAGTGGGCGGTATCGTCTGCGACAGTCCACAAGCTGCCGCGAAGCAGGCGGAGATCGTGGTCAGCATGTTGCCCGCCGCCAAGCATGTGCGTGAAGTCTATTTAGGTGAACACGGTATTCTGGAGGTGCTTCAAGCAGGCAGCTTATGTATCGACAGCAGCACCATTGATCCACAAACCATTCAGGAGGTTGCTGCAGCAGCGCAAGCCAAGCAGATTCGCGTCTGTGATGCACCAGTATCCGGTGGTACTTTAGGTGCAAAAGATGGCACTTTAACCTTCATGGTCGGTGCAAATGCTGCCACCTTTGAGGCCGTCAAACCGGTTCTTGGCTGTATGGGTAAAAATCTGGTGCATTGTGGTGCGGTGGGAACAGGACAGGTTGCAAAAATCTGTAATAACCTGATTCTGGGGATTTCCATGACTGCGGTGGCTGAAGGGATGGCACTCGGGGCTAAACTGGGCATTGATCCACAGGCCTTGGCTGGCGTGATTAACAGTTCCACCGGACGCTGCTGGAGTTCTGAAATTTATAATCCATGGCCCGATATTTGTGCCAATGCGCCGTCATCGCGAGGTTATACCGATGGCTTTGCCGCACAATTGATGCTCAAAGATTTAGGTTTGGCCGTCGATGCAGCGCAACAGGTGGATCAGCCGGTGGTTCTGGGCAGCATGGTACAAAAACTCTATCAACAACTGTGTCAGGAAGGCGATGCCCATCTGGACTTCTCCAGCATCATGCATCAATACGCCACGCCACCTGCTTAAAACTTAAAAGATTCAGATGGAGCAAGGATTCGCTTCAATAATTACACCTTGTCAGTAATAACGATAAATTCAGGCTGAGGTTTAACATGTTAAATTATCAAACAACAGTTCAAAACTTTGATTTAGATGCGGTTGCAAGTCAGTATCTCTCCGGTTCAATGCAGGCAGTAAATGCCTGTTATGAATGCTGTGACCGTCATGCCGATTCCGATGCCATTGCCTTATACTGGCATGGTAAAGATGGCAGAAAAGAACAATATAGTTTTGCCGAACTCAAAAAATATTCCAGCCAGTTTGCCAACTTTTTAAAGTCTCAAGGCATTGGTAAAGGCGACCGCGTTTCCGGATTATTACCACGTACTCCCGAGTTGATCATTACTATTTTGGCAACCTGGCGGATTGGTGCTGTCTATCAACCCTTATTTACGGCCTTTGGTCCCAAAGCCATCGAGCATCGTATTCAGCTGGCGCAAAGCAAGCTGGTGGTGACTGATCTGGCGAATCGGGACAAATTATCCGAGATCAGCAACTGTCCACCGATTGTGACGGTACATGCCGAAACTGAGGCAGAGCGCTATCCGCACGACCTCAGCTTCTGGACGGTATTAAACCGTCAGGCTGAAGCTTGTGAGCTGGAAATCCTGAATGTCGATGATCCATTTTTATTGATGTTTACCTCCGGTACTACTGGACCAGCGAAACCTCTTAAAGTCCCTTTAAAAGCGCTGATTGCTTTTGCAAGCTATATGCAAAATGCCATTGGTCTAACTCCTGAAGATGCTTTCTGGAATATTGCTGATCCCGGCTGGGCCTACGGTTTGTATTACGCGATTACTGGTCCTTTAATGCTTGGACACTCGACCTTATTTTATGAAGGCGGTTTTAATGCAGAAAGTGTCTGCGAAATTGTTAAGGAATATGGCATTACCAATCTGGCTGGTGCACCGACCGCTTACCGCATGATGATGGCAGCCGATCCTGCACAAATGGCACAGCTGCGCGGTAAGTTACGTGTTGTCAGCAGTGCGGGAGAACCGTTAAATCCGGAAGTGATCCGCTGGTTTAAAGAGGTGCTAGATGTGCCGATTTATGACCATTATGGCCAGACCGAAGTCGGGATGGTGGTGTGTAATCATCATGCTTTGGAACATCCGGTCCGTTCAGGTTCGGCAGGCTTTGCCAGCCCGGGTTACCGAATTGCCGTTGTCGATGAACAGGGGCATGAATTAGCAGCTGACGTCCCGGGAATCTTAGCGGTTGATATCAGCCAATCTCCGATGATGTGGTTCTCTGGCTATGAAGAAAGCCGTAAATCTCCCTTTGTCGGCCACTACTATTTAACCGGAGATACCGCGGAAATTCATGCCGATGGCAGTATGAGTTTTGTGGGACGTAGTGATGATGTCATTACTACCTCGGGCTATCGGGTGGGGCCGTTTGATGTGGAAAGTGCCTTGCTGGAACACGATGCCGTGATTGAAGCGGCGGTGATTGGCGTACCGGATCCCGAGCGGACCGAAATCATTAAAGCCTTTGTGATTCTGGCTGGTCATTCTCCTGCAACTGCCGAGCTGCAGGAAGAGCTGGGTCAATTTGTGAAAAAGCGTTTATCTGCGCATGCCTATCCGCGTCTGATTGAATTTGTGACCGAATTGCCGAAAACCCCAAGCGGTAAAATTCAACGCTTTTTACTGCGCAATCAGGAAATCAACAAGCAGCAATCCAAAACTGCATAAGCTCATAAAGCCAACAGATTGAATAAGAAGATTAAATAAAGAGATTGAAGGAAGCATCGATGCAATTAACGGAAGAACAACACCTGATTCAGGATATGGCCAAAAGCTTCGCCCAGGAACAGATTAAACCCTTTGCCAGCGAGTGGGATCAAAAAGGCATCTTTCCCAAAGATGCCTTGGCCCAAATGGGAGAGCTGGGTTTTTTAGGCATGCTGATTCCGGAAGAATGGGGCGGCTCGGGCACAGGTACGCTGGCTTATGTTCTGGCCTTGGAAGAAGTCGCTGCGGCCGATGGTGCAACATCCGCGATTATGAGCGTACATAACTCGGTGGGTTGTGTGCCGATTTTCAAGTTCGGCACGGAACAGCAAAAGCAGCAATTTCTAAAGCCTTTGGCCCAAGGTGAAATGATTGGTGCCTTTGCCTTAACCGAACCACATACCGGATCGGATGCTGCCGCGATTAAAACCCGGGCGGTCAAGGATGGCGATCATTACATTCTGAATGGCGCCAAACAGTTTATTACCTCAGGGCACAATGCCGGGATGATTATTGTGTTTGCAGTGACTGATCCAGGCGCGGGCAAAAAAGGCATGAGTGCATTTTTAGTGCCGCGCGACACACCTGGCTATGAAGTGATTCGGGTGGAAGAAAAACTCGGCCTGCATGCTTCGGATACCTGTCAGATTGCCTTAACCGATGTCCGCATTCATGAAAGTTTAAGACTCGGTGCCGAAGGCGAAGGTTTAAAAATTGCCTTGGCCAATCTGGAAGGCGGGCGGATCGGTATTGCAGCACAAGCCGTTGGTTTGGCGCGTGCCGCTTTAGAAGAAGCAACGGCCTATGCGCATGATCGCGTGGCTTTTGGCAAACCGATTTTTGAACAGCAGGCGATTTCGTTCAGGCTGGCCAGTATGGCGACTGAAATTGAAGCAGCACGCCAACTGGTTCATTTTGCTGCACGTAAAAAGGAAGCTGGCGAAAGCTGTTTGACTGAAGCCTCCATGGCCAAACTATTTGCTTCGGAAATGGCCGAACGCGTGTGTTCCAAGGCGCTACAAATTTTTGGTGGCTATGGCTATCTGAAAGATTTTCCGATTGAACGCATCTATCGGGATGCGCGGATTTGTCAGATCTATGAAGGCACCAGCGATATTCAGCGTCTGGTGATTGCACGCAGTTTATAAGGAATTAAAAAGGATTTTTATCATGCAATGGCAAACCATTTTACTCGAACAACGTAACGGTGTTGGACTGATTACCTTAAACCGTCCTCAGGCGTTAAATGCACTGAATAACCAGCTGATTGTCGAGGTCAATCAGGCTCTTGATCAGCTGGAAAAAGACCCCGAAATTGGTTGTATCGTGATTACCGGTTCGGAAAAAGCTTTTGCTGCTGGTGCCGATATTAAAGAAATGGCAGATCTGAATTTTCCGCAAATTTATCTGGACGATTTTTTTAGTCTGGCCGACCGGATTGCGCAGCGCCGTAAACCTTTAATTGCCGCAGTGAGCGGCTATGCCTTGGGTGGTGGTTGCGAGCTGGCATTGATGTGCGACTTTATTTACTGCGCTGATAATGCAAAATTTGGTCTGCCTGAAGTGACCTTAGGCGTGTTGCCCGGCATTGGTGGTACCCAGCGTTTAACCTTGGCGATTGGTAAGGCCAAAGCCATGGAAATGTGCCTGACTGCACGGCAGATGGGGGCGCAGGAAGCGGAGCAAAGTGGTTTGGTGGCTCGGGTATTTGCCAAGGAAGAATTGCTGGAGCAAACCCTGCAAGCTGCCGAAAAAATTGCTGAAAAATCGCTTACTGCCGTGATGATGATTAAAGAATCAATTAATCGGGCCTTTGAAGTGAGCCTGGCTGAAGGCCTGCGCTTTGAACGCCGGGTATTCCATTCCATTTTTGCAGGTTCCGATCAAAAGGAAGGCATGCAGGCCTTTGTGGAAAAACGCCCAGCCAAATTTATCCATCAATAAGAAATTCATAATAGGAACAAAAAGAATGAGTGATGAAAATAATTTAGCGATTCGGGTCGCAGGAGGTCTGGGCATTATCAGCCTGGACCGCACCAGCCATTTAAATGCTTTAACCCTGTCGATGATTCAGGGCATTCAGGCGCAACTCGATCAGTGGCGTCATGACCCAAAGGTGCACGCCATCCTGATCAATTCCAACAGCCCAAAAGCTTTCTGTGCTGGAGGCGATATCCGCTATCTGTATGACAGTTATCAGGCCGGCAATACCCAATATCAAGATTTTTTTGCCACTGAATATAAGATGCTGAGCACCTTGCGTAATTTTCCAAAGGCCGTGATCGTGATGATGGATGGTTATGTACTGGGCGGAGGCTTTGGATTGGCTCAAGCCTGTCATATCAAAGTTACGAGTGAAAAATCACGTTTTGCCATGCCCGAAACCGCAATTGGTTTTTTCCCGGATGTTGGAGCCACCCATTTCCTGTCCCGACTGGATGAAGTCGGTGTCTATATGGCTTTGACCGGGGAGCAGATCAGTAGCAGTGATGCCTTGTATCTCGATCTGGTGGATTATCATGTGCCGAGTGAGCGTTTTGCTGAATTGGAAGCAGCGTTGATTACTGCGCCTGTGTTAAATTCGATTGAAATCCAGAAAATCATTAGTGGCTATATTACGCATCCGGTAGAAAGCGAGCTGCAAAAACGTGCAGATCTGATTAATCAGCATTTTGGCTATCCAAACCTCAAGGAGATTGAACAGAGTCTTGCTCATACAAGTAATTCAACCGATCAGGAATGGGCTAGTAAAATGCTGGCAATTTTGCAGCAACGTCCGGTTATGGCCAAGCAAACCAGCCTGAAGTTACAGCAAGCCGGACAGAATTTGTCGCTAGAAAAATGTATGCAACTGGAACGGGACTTGCAGGATGTCTGGTTAGAGCAGGGCGACTTTATTGAAGGGGTTCGTGCGCTGATTATTGATAAAGACAAAAATCCGCAGTGGCGAACCGAGAATGCAGAATTTGAACAAACACTGGAAAAGCTCTGGCCAGCATGGACTCAGCAGCGTATCGAAAATATCACTTAAACTTGATGGTAAAAGACCCTCTATAAGTAAATTATAAAGGGTCTTTATAGGTGTCCTATAGCGTCATCAGTATGAATTCTGCTTAGTGGGACGTTTTCTTTTTCTTGCCACCGCCGTCTTGTTTATTGACCGTCGACCAGGCAATACGTTCGGCTTCTTCCTCAGAATGACCACGTTCTTTTTCGCTTTCTTCAATATGTTCAGCCTGCCGTTTCTGTTTATCAGTATAGGCTGATTTGTCACCTCTAGGCATCTTAATATCCTCATCAGGTTTGGCTGAAATTACTATAACAAGAGCTTATTTTTACGAGGGTAAGTATTTGTTGGAATCATTTTATAAAAACAAAATTTTTAAAAAATATGAAAATCTAAAGATTAAATAGATGAAGATAACGGTCAACTAGAACCGCTATCTTCTTTTTCCGATTAGCCGTTAATAATACTGCCGCCATTCACATGAATCACCTGACCTGAAATATAACTGGCTTCTTCACTGGCCAGGAATAAATACGCCGGTGCTACTTCACTCGGCTGGCCCATACGACCCATTGGGGTGCTTTTACCAAAATCTTTGAGCTGTTCTTCATCAAAGCTGCTCGGAATCAATGGTGTCCAGATGGGACCTGGCGCGACCCCATTGACACGAATGCCGGTTTTATTTTTCAATAAATTGGTGGAAAGGCTTCGGGTAAATGTGGTGATGGCACCTTTCGTACTCGCATAGTCAATCAGCTGGTCATGACCATGATAACTGGTAATACTCGTCGTATTGATAATGCTATCACCTTCTTGCATATGCGGAATCACCGCCTGAGTCAGGTGGAACATCGATAGAATATTCACATTAAATGTTTTAAGTAATTGCTCGGGCGAGATATCGGTAATACTTTCTTGCGGGTATTGAACCCCGGCATTATTGACCAGAATATTAATCGTTTTAAATTCCTGAAGGGTCTTTTCCACCATTTTCTTGATTTCATCTTGATCTTGTAAATCACATTGAATCAGCAGACAACGGCGGCCTTCATCTTCCACCATTTTTTTGGTGTCCCGTGCATCCTGATCTTCATCCAAATAGCAAATGGCAATATCGGCACCTTCGCGGGCAAATAAGACCGATACAGAACGGCCAATTCCGCTATCACCACCAGTAATCAAGGCAACTTTGCCTTTTAATTTTTCACTGCCTTTATAATGCGGTTTAATAATTTCCGGTGCAGGGTCCATTTTGGTTTGCACACCCGGTTGATGGTCTTGTGTTTCAGTTGAAGCTGGGGTTTCAGGATAATGATTCATATCTTTTCCAATTCCAATGATTGTGGCCATATAAGAAAAAATATATTAGAAGCTTTTAGGCAAAATGAGGCTGGACTCAACATTTCATAACAGAATGTATTCGAGATTTATCAATTATTCGTTGAAACGGATCAGGTTGAGCAACCAGAACAGAAAAAGCTGATGAAACAGCTTCTGGCTACACTTTGATAGCTGAGGTGGTCTTGAAAGGTGAAATTTGATTAGGAAAGGTGAGGTATCAACGGAGATTTAAAATCTAGACATACATAGGCCTTTTTTACTGGGCTTGTATATAAAATAAATGGAGAGTTTTTTAACTCTCCATTTATTTATTCATTCTGATGTGTTTAAAAAATTTCTATAGAAATAAATTAAAGATTATCACTTAAATTAATTCTGGCCTGTGCTGCCTTTTCCTTTTTGGCTGAGGCTTTACCCCAGTTAAACTTTTGTGCACAGATGCCTAAGCCCACAATAAATAATGCAAGCACACTGGTATAAACCACTTCTTTAAAATAGGTTCCTTCAATAATCATGGTAATTAAAGCGCCGACAATAAAGATAATGACCAGATAAGTGAGCCATGGGAATAACCACATCTTGAATGGAATATTTTGTCCTTCAGCTTCCAGTTTTTTACGTAACTTAAGCTGAGAAATGGCAATCGCCAGATAGACATATAAAGATACGGTACCCGTCGCTAACATCAAGACATCATAAATATTCATACTTTCGGTGGCAGTCAGATAGATCGCCACAAAAGAAAACAGGCTTGAAAAGATGACACCTACCCATGGGCTGTTATTGCGGTTGGTTAAACCAAAACTCTTTGGGGCATCTCCACGTTTCGAGAGGGAATAGACCATGCGTGAACAGGTATAAAGTGCGGAGTTAAAGCAGCTACATACCGAGGTGAGCACGACAAAATTAACAATATGGCGCGCTTCCGGAATACCGAGTGCGGTAAGGGCCACACTATACGTACCCCAGGTCGGATCTTTCAATAAAGGATTATTGTGTGGAATCAGGCAAACTGTGATCAGCATTGAACCGACATAGAATAAAATGATACGCCATACAATTGAATTAGCGGCCTTACGAATTTCCTTGGCTGGATCTTTGGTTTCAGCTGCTGCTACGGTGACAATCTCTGCGCCCATATAAGCAAACATTACACCCAATAAGGCTGTGATGACGGATGAAAAACCATTGGGCATAAAGCCTTGAGCGGTTAGATGAGTTGTACCGCCGAGCATAGAGGCATCGCCCCAAGGCCAAAGGTGCATCACCGCCAAGCTACCAAACACCAGGAACAGTACAATGGCAATGACTTTGATCAGAGCAAACCAGAACTCGAATTCACCAAAGTTTTTTACGTCACGGAGGTTAATCCAGACCAGTGCTACAGTGACCAGAAGCATATAGCCCCAGATCGGGATAAATGGAAACCAGCTATTTAGGATTTTCCCGGCGACAAAAGCTTCCCAGCCCATGAGCAACGTCCAGAAAGACCAGTATAACCAGCCGATGGAAAATCCGGCCCAGCGCCCGATTCCACGATCTGCATAGGTTGAAAATGAACCGCTGTCGGGATTCAGTACTGCCATTTCTCCCAACATACGCATGATGAGTAAAACTAATAGTCCACCTAGAGTATAGGCAATGAGTGCAGCCGGCCCTGCAGAATAGATAACATTACCGGAGCCGACAAAGAGTGCACCGCCAATGACGCCGGCAATTGAAATCATGGTGAGATGGCGTGATTTAAGTCCGTTTTTTAAGCCATTTGATGATTCGGAATTGGAGAAATGTTGATGTTCTGCCATATAATTTCCCTTAATATCAATAGCGTAGCGGCAATAAAATTCCTTATTTGGCTTACGCTATCTTATCCTTTGAAACTGTAACCGAATTCATCAGTGCTTGACTAATATTAAGTTAATCTTAATAAAATGAATCCTTGTAGCCCTATAGACAGGATCACACTTTGATTAAAGTACGGTTACATGCTGTTCATGTATGCAGTTAATTTCTCTTTTTTGTTGTAAAGTGACGAGAGCCATTTTTGAGCAATTCAAAGGAGCCAATTGGCTTAAGAGATAAAAAATATAAGCAGGCCATATTTACAGAAAAATAAAGCCTACCTAAAATATCAGGCTAAAAGCAGGTTTACGTTCCCTTTTAAAAATAAATTAAAAGCTTTTTGATTTTAAAAATATAATTGTATTGATCCTTAAGTTTTTAGGGTGTGTTGACACTTTTAGCTTAAAAAAATAGCGAAGTAGTAAAATCAAATCGCCAAACCCAATTTTACTATTCGCTATGCCTCGT
>NZ_JAMXXC010000021.1:0-53456 GCF_024129855.1 Acinetobacter lwoffii | reverse complement strand
ACGAGGCATAGCGAATAGTAAAATTGGGTTTGGCGATTTGATTTTACTACTTCGCTATTTTTTTAAGCTAAAAGTGTCAACACACCCTAATCAGATGAAACTCAAAATAAATATAATTAAATAATCATTGTTTAATTACAAGAATCCTATAATTCTAAAGTTGTAGATTATATTTTTATAATTGATTGTTACATTGAAATCGTTTAAAAATAGCGGGTCTTAAAACAAAAACAAATGTTTAAAGTCATTATGATGAAATCATCATTTTAAATCTCCTTATTTTAATGAATAGTGAAAAGACATTTTTATGGGATCTATGAATCATCCATTCCCCATGCATATCTTTCGTGCCTATGACATACGCGGTAAAGTCAGTCTCTTAGGTGCCGGGATTATTGATGCAATTGCCCACGGTTTAGCCCAGCAGTATCAGGCTGCGGGACAGACACGTGTCGCCATTGGTTATGATGCACGCATCAGTAGTCCGGCTTTTGCCGACACGATTGCCCGTATTTTT
This sequence comes from Acinetobacter lwoffii, assembly GCF_024129855.1. GTDB lineage: Bacteria > Pseudomonadota > Gammaproteobacteria > Pseudomonadales > Moraxellaceae > Acinetobacter > Acinetobacter lwoffii_L. The sequence goes on along the minus strand of NZ_JAMXXC010000021.1, from coordinate 52,939 downwards.
AAAGATTATTCGCTGGAAGCCACTATTGTAGGTTGTTGTTCCAGCCCAATGCTATATTTCACCGCACGCCAGTTTGATGGCAATGGCATTATGGTCACTGCCAGTCATAATCCTAAAGAAGATAATGGTATTAAATGGATTATTGATGGTGAACCACCTTGTCCTGAGATGATTCAACAGGTGGCCCAACTGGCAAAGTCACATTGCGATAGCCAGCTAATTACTTTAGCTGAACTGCCGCATCAGATTATTCCAGAGTTTTGCCTGCAGTATCAGCAGGGAATATTAGAAGATATTCAATTAAAGCGCTCATTTAAAGTGATTCTGGATGGTCTGCATGGCTCAGCCGGACGTTGTGCTGACTTGGTACTCAGAAAAATGGGCTGTGAAGTGATTGCTTTACGTTGTGAGGCGAATGGACATTTTCCGGATCATGCGCCGGATCCTTCGCAAGACAAACATCTTGAGACTTTACGTCAAACCGTCATGCAACAGCAGGCTGATCTCGGTATTGCCTTGGACGGTGATGGCGATCGCTTGGTTCTGATTGATGAACATGGTCAGATTATTACAGCCGATCAGTTATTGTGCCTGTTTGCTGAAATTTGCCTAAGCGATTCAGCACCACGCCAATTTGTTTATGATGTGAAATGTTCAACTCTGGTTCACGATACAGTGCAACGTCTGGGCGGGGAACCGGTGATGATTCGTACCGGCAGTTCATTTCTCAGAACCTATCTGAACCAGTCTCAGCATCAGGCGATTTTTGGTGGGGAATATGCCGGACATTATGTCTTTAATGATGGTCGCGGTTGGGGCTATGATGATGGACTCTATGCAGCGCTCAGAGTCATGGAATATTTAGACCAAACGGGGCAAACTCTCGCGCAGGCCTTGGCGGCTTATCCAAAACGACATGGTACTGAAGATCTTTATATTTCAACGCGTCAAGTACGTCCTGTTGAGCTTTTAAACTTCGTTGAACAGCAATCCGCAAGAATTAATGCGCAAATCAGTAAAATTGATGGGATACGTCTTGATTTTGAGGATGGTTTTGGCATCATTCGAGCATCCAATACAGGTGAGTATTTCACAGTGCGCTTTGATGCCAATAATGCCCAAGGTCTAAATGAAATTCGTCATCTGTTTGTAGCCATGTTGCGTGACCGTTATCCAGAGATCGCTCAAGACATTTTAGATGCTCAATAAGGAGAGGCGAATGCCAAATCAACAAACAGGCATCGACAAAGCACAGATTTTGACAGAAGCTTTGCCGTATATTCAACGCTTTGCGGGTAAAACCCTGGTGGTAAAATACGGCGGTAACGCGATGACCGATCCTGAGCTGGAAAGTTCATTTGCACGTGATATCGTATTATTAAAAACAGTCGGTATTAATCCGATCGTGGTACATGGTGGTGGCCCGCAAGTCGATTCCATGCTGAAACAGCTGGGCCGCGAATCAGACCGTATTGACGGCATGCGCGTGACTGATCCTGCGACCATGGAAGTAGTCGAGATGGTACTTGGCGGTAGCGTTAACAAATCTATCGTGAACCTGATTAACCAGCATGGTGGTCGTGCGATTGGTCTTACCGGTAAAGACGGCAACCTGATTCGTGCGCAAAAGCTGCTGATGGAAAAAGTGGCTGAAGATGGTTCAGTTGAGCAAATTGATCTGGGTCTGGTCGGTGAAGTCGTTGGCGTGAAAACCGATGTTCTGGAAATGTTTACCAATAGTGACTTTATTCCAGTCATTGCCCCGCTAGGTGTCGATGAAGAAGGCAATACCTATAATATCAATGCTGATTTGGTCGCTGGTAAAGTCGCTGAAGCCCTAGGTGCAGAAAAACTGATTCTACTCACCAATATCACCGGTGTCTTGGATGAAAATAAAAACCTGTTGACTGGTTTGACCACTCAAGAAGTCGATCGTCTGATCGAAACTGGCGTGATTTATGGCGGCATGATTCCAAAGGTCGGTTGTGCGCTGGATGCGGTAAAAGGCGGCGTCGTAAGTGCACATATCGTGGATGGCCGTGTACCTCATGCCAGCTTACTAGAAATTTTCACCGATCATGGTGTGGGCACCCTCATTACCAATCGTGCCAATCCGCATCGTTCTTAAGCCAATTTTTGCGAAAAAGAGTCTCAATAGAGACTCTTTTTTATTTGGATTTCTTATAGCCACCTATTTGAAATGACTGGGACAGTCATGCACAATAAGCTTCTAAGTAAATAGAGAGCTGAAACCAGACCATGTGCCAACTGCTCGGAATGAATTGTGCCACCCCGACGGATATTACTTTTTCTTTTCGCGGGTTTTCCCAGCGGGCCGGCATTACCTCTGATCATGCGGATGGTTTCGGGATTGCTTTCTTTGAAGATAAAGCCTGCCGTCTGTTCGTCGATAACCAGTCCGCGATTGAATCACCGATTGCCGAGCTGGTACGTAATTATCCAATCAAATCACGCAATGTGATTGCCCATATCCGTAAAGCGACCCAAGGCAAAATTAATCTGGAAAACTCGCATCCTTTTAGCCGTGAACTTTGGGGGCGGCAATGGATTTTTGCCCATAATGGCGATTTATATGATTATTTTCCTGAACTGTCAGGGCGCTTTACCCCAGTCGGAAATACCGACAGTGAGCGTGCCTTCTGTTACCTGCTGGATCAACTGGTGAAACGCTTTGGCTATCATGAGCCGAAACTGGATCAGGTTTTCGATCTTCTAGCTGAAATTTCACCTGCAATCGCGGAGCATGGCACCTTTAATTTCTGCCTGTCGAATGGTCAGGCGCTGTTTAGCTATGCGATTACTAAACTCCACTGGCTGGTACGTGAATACCCGTTTAGACCGGCTCAGCTGATTGATATTGATGTCGAAGTGGACTTTAGTCAGGTCACGACCCCTGAAGATCGCGTCGCAGTGATTACCACTGAACCATTGACCCAGAATGAAGAATGGACTGCCTTCCAGCCCGGTGAAATGATCCTGTTTCAGCATGGGGCGAAAGTACGTTCTCAGTTGACGCATGTTGAACGTCTGGAACGTGAACGTCTTGATCCTTCCTTAAAACGCGTCACGCGAGCTGATCAATATTGAAATGCGATTAAAGACGGAGTTTAAACTCCGTTTTTTTATATTTAAAAAATAAGAAAAAATCTAAGAATAAATAAAGGTTTATTGCGGATTTTGGTTAATTAATATCTTAGCCTTTTACTCAGGATAAATTATTTTTAATTATATATAACAGAAACTTAAAATGAAAAAGCCGGATTTAGGCGGAAAGCCGACTAATTTACTTCATTTTTATTTGAATCAATACGCTATATGCTCATTTTCACGTTATAAGTCCTTAATATTTATAGGTGGTCGTAATGAAAATGAAATGGGTTCCAGATTATAATACTGGTATCGATGTGATTGACGATCAGCACAAACGAATTCTCGATTATATCAACGAAATTGATGCCAATACCGAGCGTGCCCGTATTAAACAGATTCTCGACAATATTATTGATTATACCCAGTCGCATTTCACCTTTGAGGAATCTCTTCAGGAAGAAGCCGGCTATAAATATCGGGTGCCGCATAAACGTGTGCATGACCTGTTTATTAAAAAAATCGAGTCTTATCGTGACCGTTTTGAACTGGGACAGTCCATTGAATCAGAGCTGCACGAAGTATTATCGAAATGGCTGATTAACCATATTCAGCATGATGACGCTGATTATGTCGGTGCCGTGAAAGAAAATATGATGGGGATCATCAAGGAAAAAGAAAAGAAAACAGGTAAAAACTGGTTCGCTCGTTTCTTCTCATAATAAAAGACGTAACGAGATAACAAAAATTAAAATCTAATTATAATTTTTGCGCAGCAAATCACTGTCATGGTGGTTTGCTTTTTGTTTTTGATTTTCACCGCTCCACAAGGCAAAATAGCGCTAGATTTTTATAGGAATGCATCATGCAGGACAATGCTATGTCAAAATGGTTATCGCCGCTGATGGCTTTCTGTTTATCGTTTATTATCATCGCGACGCTCGCACCGATAACCGGTATACAGATTGATCGTCAGCTGGATTTCTGGATGCTCTGGTTGGCCTCCATGCTGATTCTGGCACTTCCAGTCTGCTACTTGGAAATTGCTTTGGCCAAGCGCTCTAAAACAACGCCATTACAGGCGCTTTCGACGCTGACCCGTGAAGCGGATGCGTCACAGAAATGGCGTATTGTCGGCTGGTTAAGTGTGATTTTTATTCCGTTTTTGGCAGGTGCTATGTTGAACAATGCCAGCAATGTTCTGGCGGTTGTTGCACTTGATCTTGCACCGAACCTTTTGTTGATCGGATTGGCAATTGCTGCGCTGGTCTTGTCACTGCTGCCGCGTCAAATTTTATTAGCTTTTACAACGATTGGCGTACTGGCGTCTCTGGTTCTAGCCAATGTGATGGGAACGGTGCTACCTGCATGGCAAATCACGCCAGTCGAGTTCTCGGAATGGGGCAATGCCACGGTATTGGCACTGGTGGCAAGTGGTCTGGGCATGGGCTTGTACTGGCAATCTAGCCTGAGCGCTGTACAACAACAGGATGTCGCCAGCAAGACGGTATTGCCGATCTGGATTGCGCAGCTCGTTGCTGTCATTGCATTTGCTTTCTTTGCCGTACAAGCACAAATTCCTGCATTTACTCTGGTCGCAGCAATGGTGGCAGCTGCCGCATTAATTCTGCAAATGGCACGTGAACAATTACAGCAACGCCAGCTTCATCCTGCGATTCAATGGGCGATTGTGGCGGCGGTTACACTGATCTGGGCTATTCCAAATCTAAGCCCAATTTTCAATGTGGTCTTGTTAGTCTGGGGCCTATTGATTTGTTTGATCTATGCACTGTTTGCCGGCTGGATCATGAAGATCAGTCATTTGCGTAAATCAATGAATTTTAGCTCTGAAGCGTTTTATAACATCTGGCGTATTGCAGTACGTGTGGTGTTGCCGGTCGGGATTATTCTGGCAATCATTGCTGTCTTAGGACAATTCGTCTGATGAGTGAGGCGATGATCTGGGTAGCGTATGCGACGTCAGAAAAACAATTTCATCTAGCCGTGCCATTTCAGCCTGGCATGACGGCACTGGATGCGATTCAGCAAAGTAGAATCCGTGAGCAGGTCGAATTGCCTGAACCGTTATCTCTGGGCATTTTTGGCGTGCGTTTGCAAGATCATCAGCAGCTATTGGCAGCAGGGGATCGGGTGGAAATTTACCGAGCACTGACCATCAATCCTAAGGATATTCGACGTAGACGTGCCGAAAAAAATCCGGTGGGTCGTTATGCCAGAGGCAATCTTTTAAGAAAGCTGAAACCGTCTTCCGAATAGAAAGCGGCTTGAATGAGCAGTAGCCTCAATGATCTGCTCAATCAATCAGCTTAATCAAAAAAGCCCCTGATGATTCAGGGGCTTTTTCATGAGAAACCGACTATAGTGGAGGAGCATTTAAAATTGCTTCTTTTGATCCTGGTAAGCCGGGTTGAGATTCTGGAATCGTCTCCAGACCTTCAACACGTTCTACGATACCAGACTGGTTAAAGTAGATTTTCAAATGCTGGCCTTGGGCTGCCGGGATCTTGGCTTTTTTAGCGTAGGTTCCTGGGGTATAGTTATAGATGTAGTCCCAACGTAAAGGATTCAGTGGATCGTTTACTGTTGGACTGCCCAGTAAGAAACGCACCTGTTGATGGCTCATTCCTACCTGAATTTTAGCGGCTTGTGCTTGGGTTAAAGGGGTTCCTTGTGGAATATCTACTTTATAAACACCTAATGTCGAACAGCCGACGAGCAATGAAGTGACGAATAACGTCAACATGATTTTTTGCATTTTGCTAAACTATCCCAAATTAATTATGATGCATTTGATCCAAGGATAGATCATACTGCATCTAAACTTTGTTGCATATTCCAACTTTGATTTTGTTGAGAGACCTTTTTACATGACTATTTCAAACCAAGATTTACGAAAAGCTGGGCTGAAAGTTACCCTTCCACGAATTAAAATATTAGAATTACTAGAAAATTCAAAACAACATCATTTAAGTGCGGAAGATATTTACAAGACTTTACTCGATCAGGGCGAAGATGTAGGTTTAGCAACTGTGTATCGTGTGTTAACGCAATTTGAAGCAGCGGGCATCATCGAACGTCATAATTTTGAAAATAATCATTCAGTTTTTGAAATTATGCAGGAAGATCACCACGATCACCTAGTATGTTTAAATTGCAGCAAAGTTGTTGAATTTATTAATGACACGATTGAAAAAGAGCAGCATGACGTTGCCGAGAAATTTGGTTTTGAATTAACCGGTCACTCACTGAATCTGTATGGCTACTGCGATGCGCCTGCCTGTCAGGAAGTTTTCCGTAAAAAATAATTTGAGCGCTGGTTCAAACAAAAAACAGGCTTCATGGGAAGCCTGTTTTTTTATGCCTTCAAGATGATCAGGACTGACCATCAAAGGTAATGTTGGAATGCGCACGTAATAAGTGACTACCACCTTCTTCTGACAGCTTGATTTGCAGACGCAGGTCGTTTGGTGAATCTGCATGTTTCAGTGCATCTTTATAGCTGATCTGTTTGGCTTTATACAGATCATACAGCGCCTGATCGAAGGTCTGCATGCCCAGTTCACGGGAACGCTTCATCAGATCCTTGATCTCATGCACATCACCTTTACGAATCAAGTCGGCAATCAGTGGTGAGTTAATCAGAATCTCAATCGCTGCACGGCGACCATTACCATCGATGGTTGGAATCAGTTGCTGTGCCACAATGGCTTTCATGTTCAGGGACAAGTCCATGAACAGCTGATTATGTCGGTCTGCTTCGAAGAAATGGATAATCCGGTCAATCGCTTGGTTGGCGTTGTTGGCGTGCAGGGTAGCAAAGACCAGATGACCGGTTTCGGCAAAGGCAATCGCATAATCCATGGTTTCACGTGAACGGATCTCACCGATCAGAATCACGTCTGGTGCCTGACGCAGGGTATTTTTCAGGGCAATTTCAAATGAATCAGTATCGATGCCGACTTCACGCTGGGTGATAATACAGCCCTTATGCTGGTGAATAAATTCGATTGGATCTTCAATGGTAATGATATGACCTTTGGAATTTTCATTACGATAACCGACCAAAGACGCCAGCGAGGTTGATTTACCGGTACCGGTTGCTCCGACAAAAATAATGATGCCACGTTTGGTCATCGCCAGTTCTTTTAAAATTGGCGGTAACTTGAGTTCATCCATGGTCGGAATGACGGTTTCAATCCGACGCAGCACCATCCCCGGTTGATCACGTTGCTGAAAGGCACTGACACGGAAGCGGGCACTTTTATCCGGCGTGCTGATGGCAAAGTTACATTCACGACTGTCAGCAAATTCTTTACGCTGCTTTTCGGTCATGATGGAATGGAGTAGTTGTCCTACTGCCGCACCGGGTAATTTTACCGAGCCAATTGGTAAAATCTGACCATTAATCTTAATGGACGGTTCGACATCGGCAGTAATGAACAGATCCGATGCTTTTTTCTCCACCATATAATCGAGTAAGCCGTTAAAATCCATGTATATAAACCCTAATACAATTCAATTTTTTTATAAAAATGCTTCTGGCTGTTTGGCTGCAGTACGTGCAACTTGCGGGCTGATCAAACCTTTGGACACTAGCGTTTTTAGTGTCTGATCCAGCGTGGTCATGCCATAGTTGGCACCGGTCTGAATTGCTGAGTACATTTGTGCGACTTTGTTTTCACGGATCAGGTTACGGATCGCCGGAATACCGATCATTATTTCATGCGCTGCGACACGCCCACCGCCATTTTTCTTCAGTAGAGCCTGTGAAACTACGGCTTGTAGGGATTCAGATAACATGGCGCGTACCATGTCTTTTTCTTCGGCAGGGAATACGTCGATCACACGGTCAATGGTTTTGGCCGCTGAGGTGGTATGCAGCGTACCAAATACTAAGTGACCGGTTTCTGCGGCAGTTAATGCCAGACGAATGGTTTCAAGGTCACGCATCTCACCGACCAGAATAATGTCTGGGTCTTCACGTAATGCAGAACGTAATGCTTCATTAAAGCCATGGGTATCACGATGTACTTCACGCTGGTTAATCAGACATTTTTTGGACTGATGCACAAATTCGATTGGGTCTTCGACGGTCAGAATATGGTCATAGCGGTTGTCATTAATATAGTCCAGCATCGCCGCCAAGGTAGTTGATTTACCCGAACCGGTAGGACCTGTGACGAGGACCAGACCACGTGGATATTCACAGATATCCTTAAAAATCTGTCCCATGCCCAGATCTTCAAGCGTCAGGACTTTAGAGGGAATGGTACGGAATACTGCACCGGCACCGCGGTTCTGGTTAAATGCGTTGACACGGAAACGCGCCACGCCAGGCACTTCAAAAGAAAAGTCAGTTTCCAGATTTTCTTCAAAATCACGGCGTTGCTTGTCGTTCATAATATCGTACACCAGTTTGTGTACTTCTTTATGTTCCAGTGCAGGCAGGTTGATGCGACGAACTTCCCCATCGACACGAATCATTGGCGGTAAGCCCGCAGACAAGTGTAAATCCGACGCACCATTTTTAGCAGAAAATGCCAACAATTCTGTGATATCCATAAGGTCCCCGAGTTCATTAAAATGTTAATTATTTTGATAGAATAATAAGGCTTTCCCACAGCTTAACCAACACTTAGTTCATGGGCAAGGGAAAAAAAGATGAATGAAATGAGAACCCCATCAATGAATATGTTGCAACAGTCACGAAATCAGGTCTTAGTGCAAATTGAAACTGCCTGTGTTGAGGCCGGCCGCGAAGCAGATGCGGTGCAACTGCTTGCCGTTTCCAAGACCCAGCCGAGCAGCGTGCTGGCAGAGATGTATCAGGCCGGGCAACGTGCTTTTGGTGAAAACTATTTGCAGGAAGCGCTGGAAAAAATCACGGCACTGAAAGAGCTGGAGATTGAGTGGCATTTTATTGGACATGTGCAGCGCAACAAAACCAAGGCTCTGGCAGAAAATTTTGCCTGGGTACATGGAGTCGATCGCCTAATTATTGCCGAGCGCTTATCAAATCAGCGTGGAGATGATCAGCCTGCACTAAATATCTGTATTCAGGTCAATATTGACGGTCAGGATACCAAGGATGGCTGTCAGCCGGCAGAAGTTGCAGATCTGGTGGCACAGATCAGCCAACTGCCGAATGTACGTTTACGTGGTTTGATGGTGATTCCAGCACCGAATAATCCTCAAGCCTTTGCTGATGCCAAAGTTTTATTTGATGTAGTAAAAACACAACATGCTCATCCTGAAGACTGGGATACTTTAAGTATGGGCATGTCTGGGGATATGACCGAAGCGATTGCTGCGGGTTCTACCATGGTTCGTGTTGGCACAGCCCTATTTGGTGCACGGCCTAAAAAAGATGTATAAACTACTAATGTCAGTTTTTTGCAGCAAAGCGTTATCGCAGGGTATTGGATAACGCTTTTTTTCTGGCTGGTTCGAGCCATTTAGCCATCAGCCAGGCAAAAACTATTAAGCTGCACATGCTGGCAAGCAAGGCTAAAACTGCTCCACCCAGACCATAGGCCAAAGTTGCTGGAATACAGCCCAAAATAAATAAAAGTAAGGGGAAATGGGTGACATACAAGGTATAGGAAAAGTCTGCGGATTGAACCCAGACCGGATGGTAGTGACTACGTTGATGCTGGAGCTGTACCAGCCAGCAGCTAAAGGCCAAACCCACACAGAAATTAAAAGGGGCAAAATTCGCAGCACGGTATTGCTGGGCCTCATCAATCAGCTGAAACTGGTAAGCATCAAAACAGGCGATTAGAAATGCCAAGCCGACTAGGGCTAATTTGACCGATTGTAAGCGGTTTAAAAAACGTAGCTGGATATATCGAAATGAACAGGCAAAGGCACTAAGCCAGACCAGAAAATAAATAAAAAACTGGATGTTCAGTAATGACAGTATAGCCAGAACCATAAAAAATCCGATTTTGGCGATTTCCGAATTTTTTAAAAAAGGTAGGAATCCGGCCAGCACATAAAACCACACTTCATAGCTCAGGCTCCAGAGTGCAGCATTGGCTGAAACCGTTGGTGTTACAAAGCCATTCAAAAATAGCAGCGAACCAAAAAATTCCATCATGTCTACATTATAGTCAGTCCGGATCATCATGCCAAAACTGTGTTGAAAAGCATGAGTATGGCTGGCAAATAATAGTGGAGCGAGTAGATAGAGAACCAGGGTCAACCCCATGGCAAACACAAAGGGTGGTAAAATTCTGCTGCAACGCTCTCGAGCATAACGGTGCAGATTGAACTGACCATGCTGATGAATGTTGTGCTGGATCGAATAGCCGATCAGATAGCCACTTAAGGCAAAGAAAATCATGACCGCGGCCTGACCGAGCAGGCGTACCCATGAATATAGACTGGTATCGAAAGGCGCAATAAATGCCTGAAAGCAATGACTGAACAACACTACAATGGCACTGATACCCCGTAGGCTCTCAAGCTGTAAGCTGAAATAGGGCGAGAGCGTGTTCGGGGCAGGGTGACTCATCGTTAGCCTATAATCTGAATGGTACTGGCGCCTGCACCGACCGGCTTGACCTGAATTTGTACCGGAATCCGTTCATGCATTTCCTGAATATGTGAGATTACGACCACTTTACGTCCCTGACTTTGTAACTGATCAAGTGCATTCATCACCATATGTAATGAAGATGCATCAAGGGTGCCAAAACCTTCATCGATAAACAGGGATTCTATTTTCATGGAGCCTGAAGCCATATTGGCAATTGCCAAAGACAAGGCAAGGGCGGTCAAGAATGACTCACCACCAGAAAGTGATGAAACAGAACGGCTTTCACCATCCATATCATGGTCAATAATGGCAAGACTGAGTGAGTTGTCTAAACGTTTTAAGGTGTAACGCTGAGACAGCATCGCGAGTTGCTGATTTGCAAATTCAAGCAAAATATCAAGGTTATATTGCTGCGCATAATCACGGAATTTTTTGCCTGTGGCATCCCCCATAAGACTGGAAATTTTATTCCAGCGATGTTCCTCAGTTTGAATTTGTTGAATTTGTTCGGCAAACTGTTTTTGCTTGTCTAGGTTCGAGTAGTGAACATCTAACTTGGTCTTAAGTTGGTCACGCTGTTCTTGTCGCTCTGCTAAAGCTTTAAGGTTCAGTTCAATGGCACGCTCAATCTGTAAGATTTGTACTTCAGGTTGAGTTTGTAAATGTTGTGTGAGCAGATGTTGTGTGGTTTTCAGTGCAGATGCTGCATCGACCAAGGCATGTTCGATATCTTTAATATGTTGACGTAGTTTTTGAGTTTCTTCAGTTGAAATGAGGCTTAATTGTGAAATCAAAGCATGATTAAAATCTAAATTTTGATTTAACCAGTGTTCGATTTCTAAAACACAAGCATGATGCTGTGTTTCAAGTTGAGCCAACTGAATTTTGAGTTGATCAAGCTGCCGTTGTTGGCTATCAAATTGTTGACGAGCTGTTTCGAAACTTTGTTGTATTTTCTGATGTTGCAGCTGTAAATTTTTACGCTGTTCATCGTGTTGAGTCAGCCATTCATGTGGTTTATCGACCGAAGTTTGCGTCATCTTAAAAATAAGCTGAACGGCAAGTTCCTTGTTCTCTTGTCCTTGACGCTCAAATTCAACTTTATCTTTTTCAGCGAGTTCAATCTGATTATTTTTAGCTTGTATCTCGTTATTTTTTTGAGCGAGTAGTTGAGCTTTCTCATTCAGTTGCTGATTTAAAGTCTCAAGATTCTGCAACAGGTGCTGACGCTCATGCAATTGTTGCGCAATGTGTTGTGCAACAGTTAAGGTTTGCTTATGCCAAGCATTTCGTTGCTCAGCAGTGAGCAGGTCTAGAAGGTATTGAATATTCTGTTCAGCTTGTTGAACGATCGATAGTTGTTGTGATATCTGCTGAATATTTTGGGTTAAATTCCGTTGTGTTTTTTCAACCTCATCGAGTTGTTTGATATTTTCCTCAAGTGTTATTTTTTCTTGTTGCAGGATTTGATTGACTTGAAGCAGTTGTTGTTCAATCTGTTCAGATTTTTGGGTTAAGTCTATTTGAATTTGGGCATTTTTGAAGCTTTGATAAAGTGCCTGTTCATGCTGTTGATGTTGAATATTTAAATCATCGAGACGTTTTTGCTGCTCGCTCAAAGATGCTGTTTGCTGTGTGTGTAATTGCTGACTCTTTTGCCAAGCATTAAAACTGTCTTGTTCGATTTGAATCGCTTGCTGCTCTTGTTGCTCTTGCAAATTGACGAGTTCACTCGATAGTGCAGAAAGGTCAGTTTTAAATGGATGATGTAAACTGCCACAGACTAAACATGCTTCTCCATCAATCAATTGCTCGCGTAATTTCTCAATATTTTCAGCATGTAATAAGCGTTGTTGTTGCAGGATGCGTTGTAAGTTTTCACGTTCAAGTTTATGGGTTTGGTATTGCTGTTCTTGCAAATCAACTTGGATTTTACTTTGGGCACTTCGCTGTGCGAGCGCATTGCACGTTGTTTGCAGTTGATGTTGTTCAGAGCATTGTTGTAGCCATTGTTTAAATTGATTTTGAATTAAACTAAATTGATGTTGTTGCTCTAGATTTTTTGCCTGATTGTGGCGAAGTTCTAATAGTTGGTGATCAATTTTTTGGTCATCGCCATACTGTTGTTGTAGTGATTCCAATTGCTGCTTTTTCTGACTTAAATCGGTTCTAGCAGAAGCAATATCGCCATATTGTTTTTCAAAACTTTGGTAATGCTGAATAAATCGTTGTAACTGTTTGAGATGCGCGGAAAGTCCATCATCTAAACTGCTCAGTTGCATCGTTTGATTCAACTGTTCGGTTTGTTTTTGCTGATCTGACTTGAATTGCGCTAATTCCTTGTGTAGCTCAGTTTGTACAAATATTAAGGGCTGTAACTCTTTTTGAAACTCGTCCAATACAGATTTTGCTTTAACAAACTGTTTACCAATGAATTCACGTTCTTGAATACAGTGACGGACTTGGTCAATACGGTGCTGATGGGTGTGTTCAAAATGCTGTAGCGCTTTGAGTTGTTCATCAATCTGTTTAAATGCAGTCTGTTTTTGCTCAAAAACTTGCTGAATGGTATGAAACTGTAATTCAGTACTTTGAATTTGAGATTTTAACCCAGCTAATTCTGTTTGTGTTTTTTCTTGCTGGATCATACTTGGACGGATGGATGCAAAAACTTCGAGTTGTTTTAGACGGCCACGTTCTGTATTCAGTAAATCAAATTTTTGTTGTTGTTCCACATGCTGACGCTGTCGTTGCTGAACATCATTTTCCAGCTTTTGCTTTTGCTCAAACCATCGCTGGTTTTTTTCGAGTGCCGATTTTTCTTGTTCTAATTTTTTGTATTCAGCACAGATTGTATTGAATTGATCGCTTACAGTCGCTAAATCTTCTTCCGACAAAGTTTCAATATCACCGAGTCTGACTTCTAAAGCTTTGCGCTGATTGGCGATTTCCTTGGTTTTTTCATATGCCAATTGACCAATTTTGCCAAAAATACTGGAGTTGGTCAGATATTCGAGCAGTTCACCACGTTCAGTATCCCGTGATTTTAAAAATGCGGTCACTTCAGATTGAGCCAATAAAACGGCACGGGTAAATTGCTCAAAACTCAGCTGAGTAATTTGTAGAATTTTAGCTTCTACCGCTTTGGCTTTATCGGCAAGAATATTGCCATCACTCAGACATTTCAGTGAACGTTGCACACTTTGCAATTTGCCTGTGGGATTTTCACGTGCACGTTTAATTTCCCAGCGAGCTGAATATACTTTTTGATCTTGTGCAACAAAACTCAGTTCGGCAAAACCAATGCCTGTACCGCGACGCAAAACAGTCAATGGGGAATTGGTGAGAAGTTCAGAACCATCGATATCAGTCAGTTTGCCATCGCTATCTTTTAAACGAGGTACACGATTGAACAGTGCCAAACACATTGCATCCAGAATCGTGGACTTTCCGGCACCTGTTTTACCGACAATTGCGATTAAGCCTGCACTGGCAAGTGGATTGCTTTCAAAATCAATAAAATGTTCACCTGCAAGCGATGCCAAATTTTTTATACGAATAGATAAAATTTTCATGGCATATCCTTATGGTGTTTCATTAGCATCAATACTTTTTTCCGCCTCAATAATCAGGCTGAGGAAATCTTTCAGCACCGAATCATCGGCGCTGTAACCCTGTTTGAGCCAAAGCTGTTCAAATAGTCTTTTGGGTGTTGGCGGCTCTAAATGGATCTTCTGAGCTTGTGCATCATCAAGATTAATAGCTTGATATTGACGTGAAATGCGCACCAGTCGATAGCGGTTCGGCGGAAGTGCATCTTCAAAAGTTTGTCTTAAATTGGGTGGAGGTGGCGTTGCCGTATGATATTCAATATCGATATATTCACGTTGATCAATTGCTTCAATTTCCCCATGTTCAAGGGTTCGAATCTGCTCAAAGATTTCATTGAGTTCACCACGAAGTCGATGCAGGCTTACACTGCGTGGAATAAGCAAAGCTTCAAACTGAAAACGTGCCTCATCTTCTAATTGAGGGTCAATCCTGACTTCAACTATTTGATGCTTATAATTAATCTCACTAAATGACAGCGGAATCGGAGAGCCACTATAGCGAATATGCGGCTGACCGACTTTTTGTGGTTTATGCAAATGCCCCAGCGCGACATAATCAATCACGTCATCAAACAGCGCCGTCGACAGGGCTTCTTCATTGCCGACAATAATCGGACGCTCGGAGTCCGAGGTCTCACCACCTTGCATGTGCGCATGTGACATTAAAATCAGTGCCTGATGTGGCTGTTTGCGGGCTTTGGCTTCGGCAATCAGTTGTTGATGCAGATAACTGATCGCGTTCTGGTTATTGCTGGTATGTTCATTCAGTCCGGTAATTTCGGCACTGCGTAAATAGGGTAGGGTCAGACACCAGGCGATGATATTTTTATCCCGATCATAAATAGGAATAAGTAGACGATCCAGGTTCAGGGTATTTTCTGCAGTGCGGCCTACGATTCCCACAGCTTTGGCATTGAATTTGGCCAGCAAGGGTTCAACCTGTTCAATCCGATAACCGGAATCATGATTGCCTGCAATCATCAGGGTCTGCATATGTGGCGCCAGGTCGTGGGCGTCGGCCAGAAACTGGTATAGTTGTCTTTGCGCACTGGAAGCTGGATTGATCACATCAAAAATATCGCCGGCAATCAGCAGAGCATGCGGCTGCTTTGTTTTAATTTGCTCAAGTAGCCAAGTCAAAAACTGTGCATGTTCAAATTCACGGTCATGGTTATGGAAAAATTGTCCCAGATGCCAATCGGAAGTGTGAAGAAAATGAACTGCCATGTAATGAACCCCAAGATATCTGCCTTGCTACTATAGGAAAAAGCACAGGTAAAAATCTACTTGTAAAACGATATTTCAGCGAATTGTTGGTGATGTTTAAGCTGAATTTATTTTGATCAGTATGGAAATTACTGGATGATCGCATCCAAATCATCAGACATCGAAAAGTCATGCAATCCATCAGGCTTTTAAAAAAATAGGAATTTTAAAAAATAAAAACCGACGATTCGAGTGATGATGAAATCGTCGGTCAAATTTGTGTTACATGAAGATTTTGGCTGCTATTCAAAATTTCCCTGTACACTGGACTTATTGCTTTAGCTCTAAAGGTCAGCAAAAATTCGTGGATGCCAGTCCAAATTTTTGTACCTTGTACCCTATATAACGTCACCCTATAGTGGATGGTTGACAATAAAATGAAAAAAAACCTGATTTTTTTTATACTAGCTTGTTGAAGATCACTGAGTCATGCATATGTTGCCGCTAAGTCGTTATTTTATCTGGTTTTTCGTTATATGTTTTATTTTTACTTGTATTTGCGGTGTACTGGCAGCCTTGCTGCCGATGGGCATGGGTGCAGTCTTGACGATTGTTCCGTATCTGGTGGCCATGATTTGGGTGCTTTTTAAATTTCTAAAACAGCAAAAACGTGCGCCGACCCAGGCAGAGCGTAAAAAATTCACCCTCGGTTTTAGCCTGATTTACTGGGGCTATAATTTATTATTTCTGTTGCTCGGTATTGTCATCGCCACCCGTTCCAATCCGAATGCCTGGCAGGACTTCTTACTGTATCTACAGCAGCCACAATTTATGAGTATTGTGCTGATCATGTTCCTGATGATCGCAATTCCACTATATCTACTGACGTACTGGTTTTATGGCAAGCAGGCCCAGCGTATGGCAGAGAAAATGTTTGGCCATTCGCCTCAGTGAATATAGATGAATCATTTTGTGACCCGATCTTCATAAATTAATTGAATGATGAAAGATACAAATTCTCCACTACAAAGATCTTCTTGGTTTAAAAAGCTGAAGATGAGTGGCGTATAATTTAAACCAAGAAAATAATAAGGCGAAGAATGACTAATGTATAAACCTGTAGTGCTGGTGACGGGAGCGAGTGGTTTTATTGGCAGTCATCTCGTGCATTTTTTACTGGAACGGGATTATCGGGTGATTGGTCTGACCCGTCAGAAAAATAAACATGAACCACATCCGGACTTCCATTGGATCAATCAGCTGGATGAATTAAAACAGCATCAGATTGATTATGTGGTCAATCTGGCTGGCGAAAGCATTGGGCAAGGCCGCTGGACGGCAGCGCGTAAAAAGAAATTGCTAGATAGCCGTTTAGACATTACCAAAAAGTTATTTGATTATTTAGAAAAAAATCAGCTTAGGCCGAAACGGATTATTTCAACATCGGCCGTTGGTTATTATGGCATTGATCCGACAGAGCGTTGGGAACAGGTCTGCACGGAGCAAAGTCCGCCACAAGATATTTTTATGTCCGAACTCTGTGCGAAGTGGGAGCAGCTGGCCTTGTCCTATACTAACCAGAACACCAAGATTGTTCGCTTTGCGGTGGTGTTTGGCAAAGGTGGTGGGATTCTTCCGCAGATGCTATTGCCGATTAAGCTGAATCTGTTTGGGCGGATTGGTCATGGACGTCAGCCAGTGACCTGGGTGCATCTAGAGGATGTGCTGCGTGCGATTGAATTCTTGATGCTTGAGGATACAACCAAGCAGATCTTTAATGTGGTCGCGCCAGAAAAAAGCAGTCAGGCCCAGTTTGCACGAACTGCGGCCCAGATTCTGAAGCGCAAACCCTTACTTCCACTACCCGCATGCAGTCTGAAAATGATGCTGGGAGAACAGTCACAACTGGTATTAAACGGTCAGTATGTACAGCCCAAAGCCTTGCAGGAGGCTGGATTCCAGTTTCATTATCCAACCCTGAAAGAAGCACTGAGCAATATTCTAAAGCACTAAACGACTGGGCTCTAATAAACGGACAGGATCATAAGGAGCTGGATCAACGATTGGCATTTGTTTAAGGATGAGTTGAGCGAGTAGTTTGCCTGATGCCGGCCCCATGCATAAACCATTCCGGAAATGTCCAAAATTGGCCCAAGCATTGTGTAGCTTGGGAATTTTGCCAATATAGGGAATACCATCGGGTGAGCTGGGTCTTAATCCGGCCCATTGCTTGACCAGCGGAAAATCTGCCAGTTCCGGTACCATCTCGATACACGCCTGTAAAATATCCTGCCGGATTTCGCTAGAAGGCGAGGTGTTAAAACCGACCTGACGCATACTGGAACCACATAAAACATGTCCATCCTGACGTGGAATCAGGTACATCACCTTATGCATGCACATGGTCGGCAGCCAGTTTTCTGGCGTTTTAAACAGCAGCATCTGGCCCTGAACCGGCTGTACCGGAATTTCCAAACCAAGTTGCTGTGACCAGTGTTGCGACCATGCTCCGGTGGCGATCACAAACTGGTCCGCCTGAAAAACCTGGCCATTTTTATCTACAATACTTTTTACACAGCTTTGCTGGATATTGAGGCGCGTGATTTTACAGTTTTCTTGCCAGGTGACACGCGGATGCTGCTTTAAGTAACTGATGAGCGACTGTAACAGTCGCGGATTACGGATATTGGCCAGTTCAGGGAAATAAATCGCCTGCTTGAATTTGCTATGATTAATTCTTGGATTGATCTGTTGCAGTTTAGCCTGATCAAGCAATTCTGCCTGTTGCTGCGGATCCTGATGTGTTTTGGCATAACTTAAACCGATTTCAAAATCGGATTCATCAAAAATCAGCATACCTGTTTCATGAATCTGGAAATCGATGCCAGTGAAAGGTTGCAGTTTTTGATTCCAGTCCTGATACATGGGTTTGGCATGTCGAGCCAGAGCATTTACAGCAGCGGGATAACGCCACGGATACATCGGGGAAAGGATTCCTCCTCCAGCCCAGGATGCAGCCTGTCCGGCGGCCTGTTGATCAAAAAGGGTAACAGAACATCCCTGTTCAAGCAGTTCCAGCGCCGACATCAAACCGGTGATGCCAGCGCCGACAATGGCAATATGCATTGCGCCGAAATCCTTTTACTTCATGTCTTTCAGTTTAAGCGCAGCTTCTTCAGCAAAATAGGTCCAGATACCATCTGCACCGGCACGACGACAGCTCATCAATGATTCTAAAATGACGCTATCAGATAACCAGCCATTTTGAATTGCCGCAGCCAGCATCGCGTATTCGCCACTGACCTGATAGACAAAGGTTGGTACGCCAAAAGTGTCTTTGACTTCGCGGACGATATCCAGATAAGGCATGCCCGGTTTAACAATCACCATGTCTGCACCTTCCTGAATATCCAGCGCAATTTCATGCAGGGCTTCAGCACGGTTACCGACATCCATCTGGTAATTGTATTTATTACCGCCTTTTAAGTTACTGGCAGAACCAACTGCATCACGGAACGGGCCATAGAAACTTGATGCATATTTGGCTGAATAGGCCATGATGGAGGTATAGATATGACCATTTTTTTCAAAGGCCTGACGAATCGCACCGATCCGGCCATCCATCATGTCACTTGGAGCAAACACATCTGCACCGGCTTCGGCATGGCTCAAGCCCTGTTTAATCAGGCACTCGACCGTTTCATCATTTAAGACATAACCGTTCTCATCAATAATGCCATCCTGACCATGTGTGGTATACGGGTCTAATGCGCCGTCAGTAATCAGCACCATTTCTGGCAGTTCTTTTTTCAATAAACGCAAGGTGTTTTGTACCAGACCATCTTCACGCCACGCAGCTTCTGCAGTCAGGCTTTTATCTTCTTGTGGGGTGACCGGAAATAGCGCCAGTTTATTGACACCGAGTTTCAGTAGACGTTCTGATTTTTTTAACAACAAGTCCGCTGACAGACGCTGGATATTCGGCATACTTGGAATATCTTGGGTCTGGTTTTGTCCTGGCAGGACAAATACTGGATAAATGAGATGATCTGCCGCGAGATGGGTTTCACGAACCATCGAACGTAAATGTTCATTTTTACGAATACGACGCATGCGAGTTGCAGGAAACGCGGGACGATTGAACGTATAAGTCATAAAAATCTCAGTAATCAGTATTAAACTAGGCCTCTATTGTAGCCCTAACTCAAATTTTTGGGCATAAATTAGCGGTTTTTTATTGTGGTGGATTCGGGCAGAGTGATGAGTAAGACAGAGAGAAACTGGACCGGTAATATACATCTGGGCTCGAAAGTGGATATTGATGTAGTCCTGAACCAGCTGGTACATGCTTTTAATAGCTCTCCTTTTTTTAAGCATAACGGTATGACCATGCGGGTGGTTGAGGGCCAGATTGAGGCCTATGTAGAAATGCAGGATTTCATGATTGGTAATGTGGCTTTCCAGATTCTGCATGGCGGTCTGGCTGCAACTGTACTGGATAGCGTCGGTGGTATTGTGGCCATGGGCGAACTGTATAAAAAAGCTGAACCGGAAACGATTGCAGATACCATTAAAAAAGTGTCGCGTCTGGCGACGGTCGATATGCGGGTGGATTATCTGGCGCCTGGACGTGGCAAATATTTTATTGCACGTGCAGAAACCTTACGTTTGGGGCGTAAGGGCTGCACCATGCGCATGACCATGGTCAATGATGAAGATAAGGCGATTGCAACTGCAATTGCGTCTTATGCCTATTAATAAAATCGTGAAATGAGGAAATTAAAAAGCACTGTTTAACAGTGCTTTTTTTATAATGATCAAATATGAACCTAGAGGATTTAGAGATCAGATTTAGCCCGTTTCAAGGCATTTTGCCATTTGGCTAAATGCATTTCTCTTTCGTCATTTTGCATTTTGGGTTCAAAAGCACGGTTCAGCTGCCAGGACTGGGAAATTTCATCCAGGTTTGAAAATACCCCAGCTTTTAATCCGGCCATAGCGGCTGCGCCCCAGGCAGTAGCTTCTAGCATTTTCGGACGCAGTACCGGTACATTCAGAATATCGGCCTGAAATTGCATTAGCATGTCATTGCTGCTGGCACCACCATCAACCCGCAGTTCTTTAAGTGGATGTGCAATATCAGACTGCATCGCACTGAGCACATCCGATACCTGAAAGGCAATAGATTCAAGGGCTGCACGAGCGATATGCGCTTTGGTCGTACCGCGTGACATGCCACAGAGTAGGGCACGTGCTTCACTATCCCAATGCGGCGCGCCCAGTCCGGTAAATGCCGGAACCAGAACCACGCCGTCACTATGCTCGACCTGATGCGCCAGTTTTTCCACATCACTGCTTTTTTGAATAATTCCGAGGCCATCACGTAACCATTGCACTACAGCACCAGCCATAAATACGCTGCCTTCGAGCGCATAGGTAGTTTGGTCCTGGGCTTGCCAGGCAAGAGTAGAAAGCAGCTTGTTCTGGCTAAGCTGAATATTATGTCCGGTATTGAACAGCATAAAGCAGCCAGTACCATAGGTGTTTTTAGCACTGCCCACCTCAAAACAGGACTGGCCAAAGAGGGCAGACTGCTGATCCCCCAAAATGCCGGTGATGGGAATATTGGCCCCCAGTAAGCCAGAAGCCGTGTCAGCGACATAACAATCAGAAGAAATAATTTTCGGTAAGACCGAAACCGGGATATTAAACAGCTCGAGTAGCTCTTCATCCCACGACTGTTGCTGCAGATTCATCAACATGGTACGAGAAGCGTTACTGGCTTCAATGACGTGCTCTGCGCCTTGGGTCAGATTCCAGATCAGCCAGCTATCGATCGTACCAAATGCCACATGGCCCTGTTCAGCGAGTGCCCGTACTCCCTCGACATACTCTAAAAACCAGACCAATTTTCCCGCACTAAAATAAGGATCAATCCGTAGGCCGGTTTTTTGCTGAATTTTGGACATCAGGCCTTGTTCAATCAGCCGGTTACACCAGTCAGAGGTACGACGGTCCTGCCAGACGATTGCCGGGGCGAGCGGTTTGCCGTTTCGACGATCCCAGACTACAGTGGTTTCACGCTGGTTAGTCAGGCCAAGGGCTCTAATATCTTTTGCCAGAATACCTGCAGTCGCTAAAGCTTGCTGTACTACCGCAATCTGTGAACTCCAGATTTCCTGAGCATCCTGTTCCACCCAGCCTGAATGTGGGGTGTGGATATGCGTTTCACGTTGAGCCGTTGCCTGAACTTGTCCATGTTCATTAAAAATAATGGCCCGACTTGACGTAGTTCCCTGATCTAGTGCCAGTAAATAGCTCATAATTTTTCTGTTATTTGGCTTGAAAAGTAAAATATTAGCGCAATAATGTAATTAAGCGCATCAAGTTGTGTAAATGTTCAGAAAATACATCGTAATTTTTGACATTTATGCTATGATTGCCTTGTACTTTGGGGGTGTTTCTGGCTTCGACGCTGGTGATGAAACTCATAGATGCATGCCGAGAGCGCATTTTCTCTCGTAAATCAAATTTGCATTTTTTAGTCGCAAACGACGAATCATACGCTCTAGCTGCCTAAGGGCAGCTTGTCCGCCTCTCCGAATACTTGTGGTTAGAGAGTCCGACTGAAGCGCACGCACACAAGTCCGTATAAAGCCAAGCCTCGGGGCTTTGTACTAAATTAAGAGGATCGCGATTTGTACCCTGTTCGTCGGGTCACAAAGAGTTAAAACAATAGACGATATCTAAGCATGTAGTATTCTCGAGCGTAGTGCTGGCGGACGCGGGTTCAACTCCCGCCACCTCCACCAAAATTCTTTCCGAAGTAATCCATCGGAATCTAAAAAAGCCTTTAAAATCAATGTTTAAAGGCTTTTTTTATGCCTGTTTGTCCGATATTGTCTGATCCTATTTGACCCCATATTTGCTCTTTGCGGGTAAATATTGGGAAAATTTACCCAGAAATTAATACATCAATTATGGGTAATCGACATGCCACTTACAGATACTGAATGCAGAAAAGCACAGCCGAAAGATAAACAGTATCGTCTTTCGGATTTACATGGTTTATCCCTCATCATTACCACCAAAGGTCAAAAATATTGGAATGTACGCGTCACTGTCCATGGTGAACGTAAGTCTGAATCGCTTGGCCCATATCCAGATTTAAGCTTAAAAAAGGCAAGGGAGCTTGCATATGAGCTTAAGCATCGATACTCACGTTCAGTATTGCATGAAGACTTAAAGCCCTATTTCGAAGAAGTTGCAGAAGATTGGTTTAATAATCAAAAAGAAACCTGGTCATCCAAACACATCAGTAATGTTCGAGCTTCATTGGATGAGCTTTATATTGCTCTTGCTAATAAGCGTATTAATCAGATTCAGGCACCTGAGATTCTGCAGATCATTAAGAAGATTGAAGCTAGAGGCTCGCTTGAAATTGCAAAACGGACCTTATCTCGTTGCGGCATGGTCATGAAGTACGCCATTGCCCATGGATACCGCTATGACAATCCGGCAGGTGATTTAGTCTACGCCCTCAAGAATAAAAGGGTCAAAAACCTGGCTTCGCTTTCTGCCTCTGAGATGCCTGAATTTCTTAGACGTATTAAGGCTTATCCTGCCGATGCTCAAACACATCATGCCATTGTCCTGATTATGCTGACAGGCGTTCGGGTCAGTGAGTTACTACAAGCACGCTGGGAAGAATTTGATCTGGAGGGGCGTAAGTGGGATATCCCTGAAGAGCGGATGAAGAACCGACTTTCACATCGTGTGCCGTTGACGGACATGATGATTGCCGAGCTTCAGGCTTTGAGACTTACCCATAATCAGGAACTGCTATTTCCCCATCGTTTAAATAACAAAGAACCTATGCGTAGCGAGTCTATTTTGGCTGTGATCAAGCGTTCGGGCTATGCAGGTCGGATGACCACACATGGTTTTAGATCGCTATTTAGTACAGTCGTAAACGAATCGAATCTGTTTAATCCAGATGCCATTGAACGCCAGCTTGCTCATGTGCCTCAAAATAGAATTCGTTCGGCATATAACCGAGCGCAATATTGGGATGAGCGGGTGAGATTGATGCAGTGGTATGGGGAGCAGGTAGAAGGATGGATGGCTCAGTATTGAGCCTTTCCTTTCTAGTTACTTATAGTCTTTATATTCTTCATATTCCTTATTAATCAATTTTTCTAGAAGTTCTGATTCAGAAATATTGTAAAGCTCTGCTAATTCTTTCAATCGAACTTTTGTATTTTTTCTTAAGGGTAAGTGAAATTTCTTTTTAAGATTATCCTTATTTTTTAATCTGAAAACATTTTGCTGCCATGCTTTTTTAAGTTTATTTAAATCATTAATATATTTTTCTCTATTATGAATGTAAAGATCGTCAAAATAGGCATAGATATAATTTTCATGTAACTTTTCTTTTTCAAAAAGAAATTGAGGGAAAATATTGTATTCAAAATTTTTATCAATATAGTTTTTGCTCCACTCTATAAAATCTTTATCCTTAATGTATTTATTTAGATTTATTTTTTCTTTTATTATTTTGTCAAAATCAGCAATATATTCTTCCAAGTCTAAATTTTTTTGAATTATATTGTGCGTTATTTCGGGGTTTAAATAAATCAAAGCTAAAATAAAAATTTTAGGATTATTAATGTTTTTATGAACTTTATGATTGTTGTTTTGTCTATAAATTCTAGATTTTGAGGTATGTTTATATAGTATATAGTTGTTAATTTGACTTGATGTTTCTGAGTTTTTTAATTTCTTAAATGTACTTTCTCTAATAAAAATAGGTATATCGTAGTCTTTGGTGAATCTATTAATTAAGAACCAACATAATCTGTCATCTTTTAGGTGTAGGTTAATATCTATATTTAAAATATATTCTTTCTGTTCTTTTTGGCAATTCTTAATAAAGATATTTATTTCTTCTTCTTCAAGTTTAGATAAAGTTATTTTTATATAATCAAATAAATATTTATAAGAATATTTTTCATTATAAAAATTGAAAAAATCACGAGGGGTGTAGTTATTATTGCTAGCCGCTTTCCAAGCTATCCATACATACTCATGCTCTTTAAAACCTCTTAAAAGTTTGTCAATCAAAAGCCCTTTACGAATATTGTGATTTACTGAAGTTAAGCCCATTTATATTAATTACCTGTAGTATTTCTTGTAGTATTTATACTAATATTTTGTATAGTATTTTTCAATACTGAATTCACGTTGAATGCTTAAAAATATTAGCTTATGGACATTTTTAGTAGCTATTATTAGGTTGTAGCTTAACTCTAGCTTTTTTGAGACTAGGGCCTGCATGAATTTAACCGTAGAGCAGGGAGGAAAAGTTTTTCATGTGGAGAATAGGTACTGCACTACAGGAGGAATTTGGACTCCCTAAAGCTTTGGTTATTAATCTAATCGTTTATTAGGTAACACTTTATTGTGAAGTAAACGTATATATATACTGAATTCCCTATCTCTTATGTAACTATCACACATAGGTTTAAACATGAGAGTTTCAATTAATCAGGAAAAACTTACACTTGAGATTGAGAAATTTTTAAAACGTTTAAAAAGAGAACGTACAAAATGGGATGGATTCTATTCACAGCTTATAGATCTATTATTTGACTTTAATGATATTTATGATCCTGATGATGAATATACAGGTTATCTTAAATTCTTTGTAATTCTGAGATATGACTTACAGAGAATAGACTCTGGTTATCTTGAACTTATGGATGAGTTAAAGATAATTGGGTACAGAGAGATAAGAAAATGGTTTTTAGATTTATTTGAGCTTTTCAAGAAAGATTATGAAACTATTGAAAAACAGAAAGATGAAAATAAAATTGAAGTGCAGGAATATTGTAGATCAATACTTAATAAATGCAGTCGAATATTAGTTGCTCGTGTAGACTTGGGTTATTTGCAAAAATATTCTAGTCGAATTAGAGTTGAAGATATTTATAAGGACTTAGATATACTGCTTAATCGTATCCAGAATAAGGATGGCATATTTAAACATGTGATCGGGTATATATGGGGAGTGGAGCAAGGCGGTAAAAGTAAAGGTTTTCACTGTCACTTAGCAATCATTTATGATAATGCCTACCGTGCTGGAAGCGCGGAATATTGGGGGAATGAAATTATTGAGTTATGGAAGGATATTACTAGAGGTTATGGTCAAGGCTATAATTGTTGGAACCGGGAACGTGTAGCGAAACTTCGAAGAGAGAATAAGCTGGGGATTGGTGTAATCTATCGTCGTGATTCAACCCAAGTGACAAATTTCATTGAGGCAATGGAATACCTTACTGATCATCACAAACGTACTCTTCAATACTTACGTGTAAAGCCAAAAGGACGAAGAGTATTTGGTAAAGGTCAGTTAAGAGCGCAGTATGATAGACGCTAAATGAAAATAATCTCAGATACAGCAGGTAAATAGCCACCGATTTTATAGATACCTTTTAGTTAGATATGGACTGTCACTACTCTCCTAGACAAATTTAGTCTATTCTTTTTGCATAGGAGAGAATATTGTGAGTGGGCAACGATATACTCCAGAATTTAAAGATGAAGTTGTTAAATTGATTAATGAACGTGGATATTCTGTCACTGATGTAGCATAGCGTTTAGGTGTATCACAGCACAGCATTTATAAATGGCTAAAGGCGGTACAGCCTTTACGTAACAACTCTGATGAACATGAACTACGCGAAGCAAAGAAAGAAATCCTACGTTTTAAAAGTCAGCTTAAACAGACTGAAGAGGAACGGGATATCTTAAAGTGAAAGCACTGCTTTCACGCCGCTTTGCAAGCCTGCCCGAGTGAAGTATCAGTTTATCCTAGAATACAGCCATCAATTTAAGATTAAAACGATGTGTCGGGTCCTTAAGATCGCTCGTGCTGGTTACTATGCCTGGTTGCATGAACCCGAATCAGGCAGGACGATTGAAGATAAGCGGTTATTACAGCTCATCCATTCTTCTTATGAGGCCAGTTATGGCATCTATGGTTATCGTCGCAGTACGCTGGATCGTAAGCGTCCGCTGAGTTATTTATGGGAGGATTATCATCCAAGCAGATAAAATTATAAAGCACTGATTTAATTGCATATAACGGAAAGAATATGAAATCTGTTTTAATCTCCATATATGATGAATATCATTTAAAGCATCGTAATAAAATAGAGACTTTATTCAGCTCATTAAAAGGGTAATATAATTTAGTCCTCAGTAAAGCGAGAAGCATTGAAGTGTACTTAGCTGGAATTTATGCATCTTTATATGCTTACTAATGATGTTATCAAAATAAGCTAAACATTCGAGTAATGGAATCCTTGGCTTAAATAGGTTTCGGGTTATTTTTAGCAAGTAAATGAAAAAGTAGTTAAATGTCATCTTATTTAAATATCTGCGGCGTATGGTTCAGCCATCTTTAGATGGGTTGATGCCATGCTCGGTTCTCTTGAAAAATTCCAATTAAAAACAATCAGCGTGGTATGTATAAGTTTCAGCGCTTTATTGCTTACCGCTTGTCAAACTACTACGATAACGCGAAATCAACAAGCCAATACAGAGCAACAGCTCCAACAAGAAAAAGTCCAACAACCGAAACGTGTGGTCTTTTTTTTGGGTGATGGTATGGGCATCACCACGCTTACCGCTTCACGTATTTATGCTGTTGGTGAAGATGGTCAGTTGGCGATTGATCGGCTGCCTGAGTCTGCTTTTGTTCGTACCTTTTCTGAAGATGCGCAAGTCACGGACAGCGCACCTTCGATGGGCGCGTACATGACCGGTGTGAAGATGAAAAACGAGGTGATCTCTATGCAGACAGGGACGATTGCGGTTGAACCTGACTCAGTAGGGAATAACCAGTGCGTTAGTAACCCACAAAACAAAAATAAGCAAAACACACAGACTTTACTTGAATTAGCCAAAGCAAAGGGCTGGGGGACAGGGGTTGTGACCACAACGCGGATCACGCATGCCACACCAGCATCGACTTATGCGCATATATGCCACCGTGATGCTGAAAATGACATTGCATCACAGTTGGTCCCGAGCTCAAAAGGCGATGATTATCAACGCTATAACCTCAAACTCAAAGATGGAGTCGATGTGGTTTTAGGTGGAGGTAAGCGTCAATTTTTGCCTAAAGATGCAGGTGGAGAACGTACTGATGGGCGCAATCTAATTACCGAGATGCAAAAGGCAGGCTACCGCGTGGTTTTTGATGAAAACCAACTGTCCCAAGTGCAACTGGCGAAAAATGAAAAATTATTGGGTTTATTTAATCACAGCCATTTAAATTACGACTTGGATCGCACCAAGAAAAACTTGGCAGAGCCGAGTCTCAAGCAAATGACGCTATCTGCTTTAGACATCCTGGCGCAAAATAAAAAAGGTTTTTTCCTGATGGTGGAGGGCGGGCGTATAGATCATGCGCTGCATGACACCAATGCCAAACGTGCTTTACAAGACACGATTGCCTTAAATGATGCTTTAGAAGCAACCATTCAAAAGCTTAAACAAAGTGATCCTGAACTTAAAAATACACTGATTGTAATCACAGCCGACCATGATCACACCTTGGTTTTAAATGGTTATGCCAAGCGTACAGGAAAATACGTCGAAGGTAAGGAAACCAGTGTGCTTGGATTGGTAAAAAACTATGATCAAGCGGGCTTTGCTCAAGATATTCATGGTCAACCTTATCCGATTATCGGTTTTGGTACGGGCAAAAAACGCCCCACTCAAAACCGTATGGATGACTTGGTACTGAACTTAAAAGACACTGATGTCTGTCATCCTGTACAAGGGCCAAAGGCACCACAAGGTGAAAAATATAGTTTCACCTATCCTTTGGCTGAAACGGGTTGGTGTACGGGCACTGCTGCGGATGATTTCCAACAAGAAGCTGTGATTCAAACGGGCTATAAAGATAAAGAAACGCATGGCGGTGCAGATGTGTTTTTAGGTGCGATTGGTCAGGGAGCCGATCAGTTCTCAGGTAGCCTTGAAAATATTGAGGTCAATCACCTCATTCGTAAGATCACAGGCTTATAGCAGAGGGATATCACATGAAACATACTTTAAAAACCATCCCATACATGATGCTTATGCTTACAGCGTCGATTTCTTCAAGTGCTTTGTATGCTGCGGACACCACAGTTACACCGACGAAAAGCGTTATATTCTTTTTAGGCGATGGCATGGGACCAACCACAGTGACGGCAAGTCGTATTTATGCTGTGGGGGAAAATGGCAAACTGGCCATGGACAGCATGAAGCACGCAGCAAGGATTAGAACCTATTCTGAGGATGGTCAAACCACAGATAGCGCTCCCTCTATGGGTGCCTATATGACTGGGCAGAAAAATAAAAATGAAGTGATTGCCATGACAACAGGAACGGTTGCGGTCGAACCTGAAGAAGGAAAATTGCCGAATGGCAAAAGCTTAGCGAAAGCCATCAACCGTTGTCCAGAACAGGGCAGTAGTATGGTCGCAGGGATGCCTGCGTTAAGTATTTTAGAACTGGCAAAAAAGCAGGGTAAAGCGGTTGGCGTAGTGACGACGACCGAACTCACCCATGCCACACCTGCGGCAACCTATGCACATATCTGTCACCGTGATGCGCAATACGATATCGCGCTTCAAGCTGTTCCAAAAGGTAAAGCTTATAATCCAAACTTATTGGATGGTATTAATGTCCTTATGGGAGGCGGCTTAAATCATTGGACGCCTTATGATGCAGTCTCTAACCCCAAAGGGCGCTTGGATGGTCGTGATTTATTGGCAGAGTTTAAACAGCAGGGTTATCAAATCGTTTTAAGCCAAAGTGATTTGGCACAGACGGTCAATACTCAGAAAATTTTCGGCATATTCTCCACACAGTCACATTTAAATTTTGATTTGGACCGACTCAAGAAGAATATAGAGACTGAACCGAGTCTGGCGGCGATGACCAGTAAAGCGATTGATGCACTGCAAGCACAGAGTCATGGACAAGGCTATTTCTTGATGGTTGAGGGTGGGCGTATTGACCATGCGCTACATGCCAATAATGCCAAACGGGCATTGCAGGAAACCAAGGCATTTAATGATGCAATTCAAACTGCACTGGATAAAGTGGATTTGAGCAATACCTTGATTGTAGTGACGGCAGACCATGACCATGTGATGACCTTTAATGGTTATGCCGCACGAACGGGTCAAACGACGGAAACTAATCCAGGTATTTTGGGGCTGAGCTATGACTATAATATTGCAAAAGAGCAAAATGCTTACAGCAAAGTGCTGGCTGATGGCCAAGTACATAATCCATACCGCGATGTAAATGGGGCAACAGGAACGACGCTTGTTTTTGGAAATGGTACGGGTAAACGTTTAGATATTCGTGACAGTATTAGCAACGAGCAAGCCTTTGCTGACAACTATAAACAAGAAGTCGGGGTACAACTGACGAAAAGCGAAACACATGGCGGCGGAGATGTGATGCTGTTTGCTGAAGGAAAGAATTCAAATCTATTCAAAGGCACACAAGAAAATACATGGGTATTTGAGCAATTGAAAAAGGCGTTTGGATTCTAATGGATACAAGATTTATACGGCCGTTCAAATTCAAAATGAAATTCTTAGCATTGTCTTTCAGTTTGCTCAGTCCATGGGTATGGTCGGCCGATGAATATCGTATTGATTATCAGATTGAACGGTTGGATGCCAATGGGGTCACGACCATTCAAAAATACAGTGAGAAAATAATTCGAGATGAGCAAAATATTTGGATTGAACGTTTAAACACACAAACGCATGCTGACGAAGCCCAGACACATAGCAACGCTCATGTGTCTGCCAAAACAGACACCCATGAGCATGTGAGTTTTGACAGTGCAATTCAGTGGATGCAGCGCAAAGATGTAGTCGGGCAAGCAAACGTAGAAAGTCCGTTTCAGCGTTTTTATATTTTGCCAGATGAAAAAATGCGGGTGCAATTGCAGGATGTCGATCAAGAAATGCTAGGGATGAAAAACTGTTGGCGCTGTGAATATAGTTTGATTCATCCTGACATTTTAAAGCGAGCACAATTGATTCAACGTGATCCGAAGTTAGCGCATTATCAAATAAGCAGTGCTGGGCAAACGTTGAATATTATATGGAGTGAACAAGATCAACTGGTTCAAAAATATGAATTGCTCAAACCGACCTCAGGCTATGCCAAAACCTTTACCGTGCGCAAAATTGGCCAACATGTTGCTACACCTTGGACACAAACAGAAAAATACAGCGAACGTGACTATGCGGACTTTAGTGATTAGCCGATGAGTTTTTGACTTTTAATTTCGACGTTACAATAGAAATACCCGTGATTTTTTTTGGAAAAATAAGCGCTTAGGACTGTGCCGCTTGTACAGTTAAACCACTCCAACGCTTAAACGCACGTCGAAAATTGGTCGCATCGTTAATTTGTAAATACTGAGAAATCTGTTCAGTTTTAAAACCATGTACACGATATAAAATGACGGCAGTATGCAAACGACTTTGATCGAGTTGCGCCTGAAAATGGGTCTGATGCTTTTTCAGTTTACGTTTTAAGGTGGCAGAACTCATTTGAAAATAGTCAGCGGTTTGTTCAAGTTGAATATTATTTTGAATATTCTGCATGAAGTATTGATGCAAACTGAGCAAAAAACTCTGTTGAATATTTTGAGCCGTCATTTCTTTCAGCGCATGTTGATAACTGATTGCAGCTAAGGTCGAAGAGGCATTGGGAAGTTTTTCATGGATCACGTCACGAGGCAGGCTCATCATGTTGATCGGGCGATTAAACTCTAAAGCACTGCCTAAATGCGTCCAATATTGTTCAATATAATCCGGTTCAGAAAAATTAAATTCGAATTTCCACGCTAACTTGGTTTGATACAGTTGACGGCTAAATGCTTGTATTGCACTCATTGCGCTTTCGATTAAAAAGCGATTTTCAAGCTTGTTTTCATCTAACCAATAAATATGAATATGGCTTTGACTGTACATGAGTCGAGGGCATAACCAAGGTGAAACGGACGCGGAAAATGTTAAATAACGGCTAAGTGCCTCATCGAAGGTCGATGCATAAAGCATGGATTTAATGGCGTCATTAAAGGGGGTGGTTAGGCTGCGTTGACCAAATAAAAAACTGATGTCCTGATTGCGAAAACACTGTTCAGCATTTTTTAAAACCTGTTGTAACTGTTGTTGACTAATTAGTTTTTGCCCCGAAAAGATATCTTCTAAGAAAATACTGCTGCCACTGAGCAGGACGTGATGTTCGACTTCATGACTCGCTGCCAAATCAATTAAAATAGACAATTGATGATGCGCAGGAATGTAGCTGTAGTCGCATTCAAAGCTCATACCATGACTCGCTTCGGTGAGTAGTACTGCTTCACTTGGAGCAATTGCTGATTTAAGGCACTCAAGAGTTGTTGGGCAGTTTGGTATTGTCCGACAGCGCAGCAGGTCGTGAGTGCTTTTAGAGGAATGTGCACAGACAGATCACGTTGATAATAAGCACTGACCATAAGCATGCGTTCAAGTTGAGCAGCCATTTTTTCAGCCTGTTGTAGCTTAGTCTCTGGTAACAACATAATAAAACGATCTCCTGCGAAGCGGCAGAGCAGGTCTTGTGGTCGTAAGTTTAAGCTAATCAATTGTGAAACATGCTGTAAAATAGATGTGCCTTCATCAAAGCCATGTGTTTGATTAATCTGATTAAAATTATGCATATCTAGCAGTATGACGGACATGTCGCTGGGTTCATGCAAGTTTTGCTCGATTGCGGCTTTGAGCTGTGTTTTAAAATAATGAGCATCGGCCAAAGGGGTGAGTGCATCGAATAAGCGATGATCCCGATAAATACGTTCTCGTTTTTGCATGTGTTTAGAAATTGCCTGTTCTTCTTGATGCCAAAAATAAATCCCGATGGTAAATAGATACAGTCCAATTGGAAAAGGAATGGACTCAAGCCATGCATCCCACATGATTTCTTTAGGCAGGCGAATAAACTCATCTAAGCTGTCCATCCACATGTGGAAAAAAATAAAACACAGTCCATAAAAGATATAGTTGGTTACACGGCCCAAAGGACGGCTTTTAATAATAAAGAAAATCCAAATACCAATAAAAACAGTTGCTCCCCCTTCACCTAAAATATCGACCCAGTTCCATTCAGCAAATGACTTGCTCTGCCCAAGTAAGATAAACAACCAAAGGGATAAGCTACAGGCAGTCGCTACACATAATAAAGGCCAGCGGTAGTAAGCAAAGTATTTAGGCATAGCATTTTTTGAAATGATTTATTTTCGCCCAAGCTAAACAGATTTAGATGACAGTTTGATGGCAATGGCTAGGGTCAAAATAGATCAGGGTATTTTTGATTTTTGAGAATAAAAATGCTGAAAAACCCTATCTTTGAGGTGAATATGCATCATTCTGTATGCTCAGTATTTTCTCTATACAGATCAAATTAGCTCATTTTTTGCTGAAAAAGGCCAAAAACAAATAAAAAGGACAGATCGTAAAAGGCACTGTCACATCATGTTCACATTCAATTTCTATTGTGCGTTCAAACCATGCCACTTTGGCTTGAGGGGAAGAACATAATGCAAAATAATCAGAGCCGTTTCATGAAACATAAGCGTGCGGGTTTTCAGCTCAGCACACTGGTCCTGTCAATGCTGAGCATGACGCATCTACATGCCGAAGATAACACGGTGGAATATGTACAGGTCATTGGTCAAGCTGCAAGTATAGATAAAGCACTCAAAGAACAAAAACGTGCCGACCAAATCAGCAGTGTGGTACATGCCGATGGCATTGGACAATTACCCGATGACAATGCCGCAGAAGCGTTGCAACGGATACCAGGTGTATCTATAGAGCGTGACCAAGGCGAAGGACGTTTTGTTTCCGTTCGTGGTTTAGGCGCTGACTTAAATGCAGTAACCATCAATGGTACTTTGGTTCCCGCGCCTGAAAGCGATCGCCGTGGCGTAGCATTGGATGTCTTACCTTCAGAGCTAGTACAGTCATTGGCTGTGGTGAAAACGCTGACACCAGACATGGATGCCAACTCATTAGGTGGTACGGTGCAGGTTGAAAGTTTATCGGCTTTTGACCATGACGGTTTGTTTTATACGGGAACGATTGAAGGTGGTTATGATGAAAAACGGGAAAAATATAGCCCTAAAGCATCTGGTGCTATCAGTAATCGTTTCAGTGTTGGTGAGGGGCAAGACAACCTTGGGGTGGCACTGGCACTGAGTTATCAAAACCGAAAATTTGGCTCGGACAATGTTGAAACGGGTGGGGCTTGGGATGGTGACGCACTTGAAGAAACCGCAATGCGTCAATATGACATCGAACGTGAGCGCATTGGTGCGGGTTTAAACTTTGATTACCGTCCGAATGACACAGGCGAATACTATTTAAGAACTTTATATAGTCGCTTTAAAGACACTGAATCACGTCAGGAAGTGGCGGCTGAATTTTCTGATCCACAACTTGCAGGCCAGCGTGGTGATGCAGAAGTGACTCGTTCACTGAAGAGCCGTGAAGAAACACAAGAAATACAGTCTTTTGTCCTCGGTGGTAAGCAAGGTTTTGGCACGTGGACGGTGGAAGGTCAGCTCGGTTATAGCGAAGCATCGGAGGAAAATCCAGGGGGAATTTCGGGGGCAAAATACCAAGGTGATTTTAGTAATGTTGGATTTAATAGTACGCAAAAACCTGTAATTACGGCAGACCAAGATTTTTATGATGCGGCCAACTATGAGCTAGATTCGGTGTCGTGGGAAAAATCTAAAACCACCGATAAAGAATACAACGGTAAATTAGACTTTTTGAAAGACTATATGCTGGGGAATTATGCTGCTGCATTGAAGTTCGGCGGAAAAATCAGTCAACGTGAAAAAACCAACAATACCGATGAATGGAAATATGAAGATCTCAGTACGTCAAGTTCAGATTTCAATTCAAACAGCCATTATGAACTGGGTCAGTTTGGTCCAACCATTAATAAAAACGCTATTAAAGATAAAATCAGTGGATTAAATCCAAATGATTATGTGGTTGCTGACGGTTCAATCATTAATGACTTTAAGTCGAATGAAGACATACAAGCGGCTTATGTCATGAATACCGTTGATTTGGATCAACTGCGTGTGATTGCAGGCTTACGTTATGAAAATACCAACTTTGAAGCACGTGGTTTTGAGTTCAACGATGATGTGATCACTGCGACTAAATATAAAAATGACTATGATCATTGGTTGCCAAGCCTACATTTACGTTATCAATTGGCCGATAACGCTTACCTCCGTGCCGCTTGGACCAATAGTGTGGTACGTCCAAACTTTGCGCAAAGTGCACCAAGTGTTTATATCGATGGCGATGAAGCTGAGTTTGGTAACCCAATGTTAAAGCCTTTAGAATCTTCTAACTTTGATTTGGGGGTGGAAAAGTATTTTGGCAAAGCCAGTATGGTGGGTTTCTACGCATTTTATAAAGATATCGATAACTTTATTTATAACACCAATATTGCAGGAACAGGGCAATGGGCTGACTTTGATGAAGCTATAACCTATAAAAATGGTAATGAAGCAAAACTGTACGGGATGGAGTTTGCCTACTCACAAAAGTTTGACCATCTAGGAGCACCATGGAACGGGTTCTTGTTGGGTTTAAATACCACCTTTAGTAAGTCAGAGGCGGATATTGATTCGATGAAAGATGGCGAATTTCTGAGCCGTCGTATTCATTTACCAAACCAGTCGGATGTGGTCGGTAATGCCATGATTGGTTGGGAAAATGAGCGCTTTGGTGTACGACTTTCAGCAAA
Organism: Acinetobacter lwoffii; assembly: GCF_024129855.1. Lineage (GTDB taxonomy): Bacteria > Pseudomonadota > Gammaproteobacteria > Pseudomonadales > Moraxellaceae > Acinetobacter > Acinetobacter lwoffii_L. The sequence goes on along the minus strand of NZ_JAMXXC010000021.1, from coordinate 17,545 downwards.
TTATAAATCGAACTATTTGTATGCATTAGGTGATATCGACACGCCAGAAAAAGACATTTATACCGATGACCAAATCTTCCTTGATTTCAGTAGTCATGTGAATTTATCTAAAAACTTACAATTGACGTTTGATGTGCAAAACATCACCGATGAAACTTATTACAACTATGCAGGCTCTAAGGCTTATAACGCTCAATATGAAGAATATGGCCCAGCATACAAACTTGCACTGACCTACACCCATTTTTAAGTCGAATTAAATTTAGTTCTCAGGTTTGCTCAGTAAAAGCAGACCTGAGTTTCCTTGCCCAATTTTGAGTGTCTCTATGAAATTTTCATCTTTTAAATTGTCTGCTTTAAGCAGTTGCTTGCTGTTATTGAGCGCATGCAGTCAGCACAGCGTGCCCCAAGCTCCGCAAAATAGCCAGTCGTTAAGCTCGGCTGAAATACCAATAGATCAGCCTATGGCAGCGAAGTTGCAATTACGTGAAGTCGACATGAATGGGGCAAAAACTGAGGATGTGCAATGGTTAAGCTTGAGTGCATGGCCTGAAGTTGCCGCACTGTTGAGCAGTAAAAACAAAGGGCTACAAATCTTAGATGATCAACAAAATGTACTACATCAAATTCAAGGTCAGTTTGGGCGTTTTGATTATCGGATTGGTTCGGAGCGTTTATTGATTGCTGCGTCAAATTTGCAACAACAGCAAATTCAACTGATGAGCATGAACTTAAAAAATAAAGCATGGGACAAACCCAGCTTTATTCCAAAGCGTTCATTTAAGTCTGAAGATGTTTGCTTATATACCGATGCTCAAGGGCTGAGTTTTGCTTTTTTAGTAGGCGAAGAGGGGCTTGGTGAACAATGGTTGGTGGCTCAGCATGAGAAGGCTTTGAGTCAACCACAGTTGGTACGCCGTCTCAGTTTTCCACCTGCTAGTAGTGTATGCAAAGTGAATGATGCCACAGCAGAGCTGTTTATTAATGAAGCGAATGTTGGCGTTTGGGCATATCCAGCTCATTCCGAAGCAGACATGGTGCGTCAGGCGGTGGATCTCGTGCAACCCTTTGGTTCGATTCAAGGTTCACCTTCTGCAATTGCGATTGTAGATGATCATATCGCTGTACTCGATGCAGAAAAACCTTTGCTTTATCGTTATCAAAAGCAAGATAAGCAATGGAAAGCACAGCCCCCTTTACAATTAGACACGGTGAAAGAAGCAGAGACTTTGAGTGTTCAAGGTAATTTAACCGATAAATCCTTGCTGATTTTAGATGATAAAACCGTAAAAGTGGCGGATGCGGAATGGGAAACTCAGACCCAGACCAAAGCTCAGAATATCATCACCATTCCAGCAGAAGTGCAGACGGAGGGTGTGCCAAGTACAGGTGACGCGGCTGATGATCCTGCGATTTGGCATAACGCTACACAACCGAGTCAATCCCGCATTTTAGCGACAGATAAACAAGGTGGTTTACAGGTTAACGATTTACAGGGCAAAACCGTGCAGTATTTGCCAGTAGGGCGATTGAATAATGTTGATGTACGCTACGGTTTTAAATGGGGCAATCAAACGGTCGATTTGGCTGTGGCATCGAACCGAGATCATAACAGTCTGCATCTCTTTGCGATTCAACCCAAAACGGGCAAGGTTTCTGTGCTCGGCGAGCTAGCAACTACATTGGATGATATTTATGGCATTTGTATGTACCGCGATGCTCAAGGGGAAATCTATGCCATTCCCAACGATAAAAACGGGACTTTTGTTCAATACCACATCACGGCTGCACAGCAAAAATTACGGGCTGAAGAAGTACAACGTTTTTCAGTTCAAACCCAACCTGAAGGCTGTGTCGTAGACGATGCCACAGGACGTATTTTCTTGGGTGAAGAAGATGTCGCGGTGTGGGTAAAAGATCTCAATCCAAAAACTCAGCTCCCTATGCAGCAGGTGATAGGTGTAGGAGAGGTGATGCATGATGACATTGAGGGAATGGGACTTTATCACGGTAAAAAGCAAAGTTATTTGGTAGTTTCAAGCCAAGGCAATGACAGCTTTGTGGTGCTTGATGCCGCAGCACCTTATACGGTTCGTGGCGCATTTCGTATCGGCATCAATATCGACAAAGGCATTGACGCTGTGTCTGAAACAGATGGACTAGATGTGAGTTCCCTAAATTTTGGTGGCAAATGGAAGCAAGGCATGTTGGTGGTGCAAGATGGACGTAAACGGATGCCTGAAACCAATCAGAACTTTAAATATGTGCCGTGGGAAAAAATCGCTCAAGCCCTGCATTTGGACTAAATAGCGCTTTAGTACATAGGCTGGGGCAAAGAGTCACAGCCCATTTTAAAAATATACATGTACTGCACCATGCAGTAAAAAATTGGAGTGCGTTATGCAAGCAACAATGGATCAAATGTCGGTTTGGATGTTGATTAGCCATGCCAGTGTGTTGGTGAAAGTAGTGATGTTGATTTTGGTTTTATCCTCAGTCGTAAGTTGGTATTTAATCGTGCGTCACGGTATGTTACTTCGTGGACAAGAGCAGCTTTGGAACCGCTTTTTAAAGAATTTTAGACAGCAAAAAGATCTCAATCTTTTACAGCAAGATTACCAACAGCCTGAACAACAGAAAGGCGTAGTCAGCATTTTTCAACATGGGGTGGATGAATACCATCAATTGATCAAAGATGAGCAACTCACTACAAGTGATGTGATTGATGGGGTAGAACGTCGTTTGCTCAGCAGCATCAGTGAAGAAGAAGAAAAGCTTCAGCAAAATCTGACCTTTCTTGCAACAGTCGGTTCAGTCAGCCCGTATATAGGCTTATTTGGAACGGTCTGGGGCATTATGAATGCGTTTATTGGACTGTCTGCCGTTGAACAGGCAACCCTCAATACAGTTGCACCAGGGATTGCAGAAGCGCTGATTGCGACAGCTATTGGTTTATTTGCCGCTATTCCTGCGGTCGTGGCGTATAACCGCTTTTCGGCACGTGCTGACAAGCTTTCCAGTCGTTATTACGGTTTTGCCAATGAGTTGCAAACGCGTATTTATCGTTTGTTGGGGCACACTGAGCGCACTTCGCGTTAAGGAGCAAGAGCCATGATTAAGCGTCCTCAAAAATTAAAACCCAATGCTGAAATGAATGTGGTTCCTTATATTGATGTCATGTTGGTGTTGTTGGTAATTTTTATGGTGACTGCACCAATGTTGACGCAAGGCATTCAAATTGATTTGCCTAAAGTGGATGCCAATGTCATGCCCGCGTCACAACAGCAGCGTATTGTAACCTTATCTATTCAAGCCAATGGCCAGTATTACTGGAATATTGGATCAGAAGTGAATACCGAGAAAGTTACGGATCAGGCCATTGATTTAGCCACTATGCAACAAAAGCTCGTTCCGATTATTCAAAAAGATAAAAGCTTACAGGTTTATGTACGTGCCGATCAGGATGCTGATTATCAACTGGTTGCACAGGCCATAGCATCCTTGCAAAAAAGTGGGGTAACGAACTTGGGGCTAGTGACAGAGGAACCACAATCATGATGACAACCGTTTCCAAAATTAGGTTTCGTGATCAAGGCCTAGCACTTTCGGTCACGGCTGGATTGCATATTGCGCTAATTGCATGGTTATGTACGGTTGAGATGCATGAAACATTGGCGGAACCCAAGCCGAAAACCATTCAATTACAATTTGTGCAAATACCCCCTCCAGCCAAACAACAACCTGAACCTAAAAAGCCTGAGCCGATAGTCGAAGAAAAACCCTTACATGAGCCTGTCAAGAAACAGGTTGAGAAACCTACTGAAGTCCAACCGAAAACCACCAAGAAGTTTGTAGAGTCACAGAGCAACAAAATTGTACCTACAGCGTCTAAACCGACACAGCAAGTCGTGACGGAAAAGCAAGCGGCAGTAGCGGAATCTCAGAAAACAGTAGATACGCAGTCTCAAGCGGATATACCAACTCAGACGAAGACCCAGAAATCAGTAGAACCTAAAGCACAAACTCATCCTGAATCATTTGATGTTAAAAATTATCAACCTGTTACAAAAATAGCACCAGCTTATCCTGAACAAGCTTTGGATCGTAAGCTGGAGGGGGATTGTACGGTGGTGTATAGCGTGAACGAAAAAGGACGGGTAGAAAATCCAAAGGCACAAGGCGACTGCCATCCGATGTTTGTACGACCTTCGATTCAGGCTGCTCTCACTTTTAAATATCAGCCTCGTCTCGTCGATGGCAAACCGACCAGTGTGTCGAATGTTAAAAATACCTTCCAATATCGTATTGAAAGTTAATCTTATTCCGTGGGTGCCATAAATTCTCTTTTAAGCTCTTTTCATTTCTATATTTTTCAATTGCCCGTACTCTTCTTGCCGATAATATTTAGTAGTAAATTCAATATACTATACGATTACATGGTTATTACTGCTCAAAAAAACAGTAAAAATATCATAGAAGCTATCTTATGGAGGCTATGTACGGGTGCGACATGGCATGATATTCCTCAAGAGCTCTGTCCTTTGCAAACTGCTTACAATCGATTTCATCACAGGCAAGTTAAGATACTTTTTTAACTGTCATGATTCTGAGCAGATCCAAGAATACACGGAATTGGGTATTTTAGGTGTTGGTCGAATCTACAGAAATAATTCTAGTGAAGTAGAAAAAATGGTTAATGCTGTGCGCTATTTAGTACGGCCTGAAAAAGATGCGCAACATCTGCGTGTGAAATGCAAAGCCAAGATGCGTACATTTCAATGAGTTGAAAATAATCTCAGATATACATTATCTAGATGAAAACGAGGTTTTAAATACTTTGCAAGGCTTGCCAATCGGTGAGCCTTTGTCATTTCTAGAGGTATATATTATGAGTTTAAATTGTCCTTATTGTTTTTCGGATCAGGTTATTCAAGTGGTTAATCAGCAGGTGAGTGGATCTGATTCTACAGGTCTAGCCGCATCTGCATCGTTCGCAACTATCGGTGCAACCATTTCAAAGGGTTTACCTTTGCCTGTATCACCACTGCTTGGCGGGCTTGCAGGTGCAGTCATTGGTGGCCTATTCAGTAGTGTGTTTGATGAGCCTAAAAAGCCGATCACGCTGACCTATTATCACTGCAATCACTGTCAGCAGAATTTTCGTTGAATCAGCATAGGAGATAAGAACGATGGCACATCAAATCGAACAAATCGCCTATGTTGGCGAAACCCCTTGGCATGGTCTCGGTAATCAGCTAAGTCCGAATCAACCACTGGAAGTCTGGGCACAGCAAGCCGGGATGGACTGGCGGATTGAATCCTCTAATGTCAGCTACATGGCACAAAATGAACGTGGTCAGAGCATTATCATGCCATTTGAAGAGCAGCGAGTGTTGTATCGTTCGGATACCCATGCACCTTTATCTGTAGTCAGTCAGCGTTATCAGGAAGTTCAGCCTAAAGAGATTCTAGAGTTCTACCGGGATCTGACTGAGCAATCTGGCTTTGAGTTAGAAACCGCAGGGGTGTTGAAAGGTGGGAAGAAGTTCTGGGCTTTGGCACGTACCGGGCAAAGTACCGCGTTAAAGTCTAAGGATGTCAGTAATGGTTATATCCTGCTGGCTACTGCGTGTGATGGCACCTTGGCAACGACAGCACAGTTCACAAGTATCCGAGTAGTCTGTAACAACACTTTAGCTATTGCGTTACGTGGGCAGAGCAGTAGTGCTGGTGTGGTGAAGGTTCCACATAGTACCAAGTTTGATGCAGAGAAAGTGAAGCAGCAATTGGGTATTTCAGTTCGTGCCTGGGATGAGCACATGTATGAAATGAAACAACTCACACAGCGTAAGGTGAGTCAGCAGGAAGCCAAAGCTTATTTTGATGCCGTATTCAACAACAGCACCATGTCAATTTCCGATCCTGAAGAAAACATCATTCAGTTCTATCGTAATGTCGCGCAGCAAGCTCAAGAGAAAAAGCCTGAACCAAATGGTCGTGCCATGAATAAAGCTTTGGACATGTTCAATGGGCAAGGACGTGGTGCTGACCTGTCATCCGCCAAAGAAACTGCTTATGGCTTACTGTGTTCGATCACAGAATTTGTGGATCATGAACGACGTGCCATGAGTACCGATCATCGTCTTGATTCAGCTTGGTTTGGTGCAGGCGCAGGTCTTAAGCAACGTGGACTGGAACAGGCGCAGGTCTTAAGCAACGTGGACTGGAACAGGCTTTATCTTTGATAGCCTAAGCTCATGTAATCCATCCAACCTTAACCCCGCAAGTCTCAACAATCGCTGAGTACAGCACACACGTAACTCTCTCTACTTACTACTCACAATCAATAATCTGAATCAGCATGCATATCGCCATACCCGACCTCGTGTCGGGTATGGCTTTTTTATGCATTTCTTTTACAGAGATCAGAATTAATAAGGATAATTCCATGAATCAAATTGTACCTATTTCCCATCAGCCTACGACTGTAGGATCTAAGATCGTAGTCAATCCAACCATTACTACCAAACGCTCAACAGCAGCCAAGCGACTGGTCAACACCAAAGGGATGGAATATCAGGACTGGCTCGAAGTTCGTAAACAAGGTATCGGTAGCAGTGATGCCGCGACTGCCTGTGGTCTCAATCCCTATATGTCGATGCTGGAACTCTGGCTAATCAAAACTGGACGACAGGCTCAATCCATAGAAGATGAAAGCTCAGGTGTAGCACCGCTGTATTGGGGTAAGCAGCTGGAACCTTTAGTGGCTGAGTTCTATAGCATGCACACCCATAACAAGGTGCGACGGATCAATGCAGTACTTCAGCATCCTGATCCCGATAAACACTTTATGTTAGCCAATCTGGATTACAGCGTGGTCGGCAGTGATGACGTTCAGGTCCTAGAATGTAAAACAGCAGGTGAGCATGGAGCAAAATTGTGGCGTGATGGTGTGCCTTTATACGTGCTTTGTCAGGTACAACATCAACTGGCGGTGACTGGTAAACAGGCAGCGCATGTTTGTGTCTTGATCTGTGGGCATGAAACCAAGATCTTCAAAGTGACACGATCAGAATCCGTGATTGAGCATATTGTTCAAGCAGAACGATATTTCTGGGAATGCGTGGAAAAGGATACACCACCATCCGTGGATGCAAGTGAATCGGCAGCTAAAGCGATTCAACAACTTTATCCAGCGCATGTACCCTTAACCGTAGAGGATCTCTCGCAAAATGAAAATGCCAATTTGATGTTCGACCAGCTCATCAAAATGAAGGAAGAGATTCAGCATCAGCAGGAACGCTTTGACCAGCTTAAACATGAAATTCAGATGATGATGCAAGACAAGGAAAGGGCAGTCTTTGCAAATGGCTCAGTAGTCTGGAAGAAAGCCAAGGATTCTATCAGTCTAAATACCAAGGCATTGCTTCAGCACCAGCCTGAACTCATCGAGCTTTATCCACTTCAAAAGCAAGGCAGTCGTCGATTTAACATCTATACCGACTAAGCCCTATCTACAGCACTAAATCAAAAATTCACAAAAATCGCTCCCCGCTCTCTACCCTTCGGTAGAGAGCAAATCGGTCGCGATCTCTGTAGCACTTTATCTGGCTCTACATTCTTTGGGTAACTTATTTGGTCCTTGTTCCGACCTACATACATAGACCCAAATTTGTAAGGTAATACATTAAGGAATATCAACATGATTAAAGGTTTAGCAATTACTCCTCCAATACTCGGACGGATCAGTATTGGTCGGATGGTTGAAAAGAATGGCAAACGCCTACCGGAAAAGGATGACCAGTTCACCATTACTTCCCAGATTCAAAGCAAAGAAGGCTGGGTGAAGCATCCACTGGATGAACAGCTTCGAGCGAATACTCCCAATCAAAAGTTGCGCTCAATCCCTGTTCGCATGATCTTCAATGATCCTGATCTAAACTTACGGGCGGAATATACCCTGTTTGATCGTCAGACTGGTCGTCCAGTATGTGTCGGCAACGGTGAAACATGCCAGCGTTTAACCAATCAAAGCGTGGAGCAACTTCCCTGTCCATCGCCTGATTTATGTCCATTAGCGCAAGGCGGGTATTGCAAGCCCTACGGGCGTTTGCATGTGAACTTAGATGAATCGGATGAGTTTGGCACCTTCATCTTTAGAACTACAGGCTTTAATAGTATTCGGACTTTGGCTGCACGGCTGAGTTATTACCATGCAGCATCAAATGGCTTGTTGTCATGTCTACCCTTGCAGTTGATATTGCGGGGCAAGAGTACGACGCAAAGTTATCGTCAGCCGGTGTATTACGTGGATTTAACTTTAAGAGATGGGATCAGTTTAAATGAAGCGATTATTCAGGCGAAGCAGATTGATGAGCAGAGTAAGCAGGCAGGGTTTTATCAGGAGGCTCTAGACTTTACTGCAAGGAAGGGTTTTGCGAATGGAAGGATGGAGGTCGATATGGAAGAGGGTTTGGATGTGATTGAGGAATTTTATCAGCCTGTCGGAGACCAGCAGATTGAGGAGACTCAGACTGCATTTGATATTCAGCAGGGATTGAAAGGATCAGTGACGGCTTTGAATTAAATCGAACAGGGTAAAACCTTACGAGATTGCCGTATCTCATGAGCGAGTTGCTCGAAATCATGAGATAGGAGTAAACATCATGAATGCATTTGCAGGTCAAACTTTTCAAATGAATCAACTGATCAGTATCAAGCAAGTCATGGAATTTGTTGGAGTGGGGCGTTCTACTATCTATGAGATGATGGATGAATACTCACCTTACTATGATCCAACTTTTCCCAAAAAAGTAAAAATAACTCAAAATCGTATCGGTTGGTCAGCTTATGAGATTCATCAATGGATTGAAAGTAAGTTGGCGGGTCGTGAATAAGGGATGCTCTTAGCTCCCTTATTTTTTGTTTTTTAGTAGACTAATTGTAATTTTTAGGCTAAGTATTCGTAATCAAAACAATAAATTATCAGCTATTTATAGATGAATTACCTAAAGCTTCTCATATCCTTGACGTTGGTCGTGGTTCAGGTTGAGATCCCTTAGCTTTTTAAAAATAAAAGTTATGAGATTAAAGGAGCCTAATGTTGAAAAAAGCATTTATCTTCTTTGCGAATATAAGTGCTTTTTGGGGCAACAAATCCTGTATTTCTCCATTCATTTTTGCTGAAAAAACTTTAATTTTCGGTACACTAGTCATGTTTTATTCTTTTCATCGGACTTCTATAACAATGACCCACGTACAACTGCAACAATTACAAAAACGACTTTGGAATATTGCCAATACTTTACGTGGCACCATGGGCGCCGATGAATTCCGTGATTACATTCTGGGCTTTATTTTCTTTAAATATTTATCAGAAAAATCGGTGAACTTTGCTAATGAATTGCTGGATGGCGAAGACCTCAGCTTTCTTGAGCTGGATGAAAGCAATTCTGAGCATGTGCCTTATATCGAAGAAATCAAAAAGAATGCCATTGCCGAAGTCGGTTATGCGCTCACACCCAAACAGCTATTCCATACCTTAGCCGAGCGTGGTCGTCAGGGCGAATTCATTCTGGATGATTTAACTGCGACCTTAAAATCGATTGAACAAAGCACGTTAGGCACTGACTCTGCCGATGACTTTGCCAACCTGTTTGAAGATTTGGATCTAAACTCGACCAAGCTCGGCAATAATGCCAGTGACCGTAATGCACTGGTGGCGAAAGTCCTCAGTCATTTAGATGACATTGATTTTGATATTTCCAATACCGAAGCCGATGTACTGGGGGATGCCTACGAGTACCTGATTGGTGAGTTTGCATCAGGTGCAGGTAAAAAAGCAGGGGAATTTTATACACCACAAACGGTATCGACTTTACTGGCGAAGATTGTCACCCAAGGCAAAGAACGTTTACGTTCAGTCTATGACCCGACTTGCGGTTCGGGTTCGTTGTTACTACGGGTAAAACGTGAAGTTAAAGATGTCGATATGATTTACGGTCAGGAGATGAACCGTACCACCTACAACTTGGCACGCATGAACATGATTCTACATGATGTGCATTTTGCCAAGTTCGATATCAAGCAGGAAAACACTTTAACCCGTCCGCAGCATCTGGATAAAAAGTTTGATGCAGTAGTGGCTAATCCTCCATTCTCTGCTAACTGGTCAGCCGATCCGTTATTTCTACAAGATGAACGCTTTGCCGCTTATGGCAAACTGGCGCCAAGTTCCAAAGCGGATATGGCCTTTGTACAGCACATGCTGTATCAACTGGATGAGCATGGCACCATGGCGGTGGTATTGCCACATGGCGTGTTGTTCCGTGGTTCCAGTGAAGGTGTGATTCGCCAATACCTGATTGAGCAGATGAACGTGGTGGATACCATCATCGGTCTGCCTGCCAATATCTTCTATGGCACCTCGATTCCGACCTGTATTCTGGTATTGAAGAAAAACCGTGAGCATAGCGGCAATATTCTGTTTATTGATGCCAGCAACGATTTTGAAAAGCAGAAGAACCAAAACAAGCTGTTGCCGGAGCATTTGGACAATATTATTGCGGCTGTTGAAAACCGTCAGGATATTGAAAAGTATGCACATGTCGCCACTTTACAGCAAGTCAAAGATAACGATTACAACCTGAATATTCCGCGTTATGTGGATACCTTTGAAGCGGAAGCCGAGATTGATCTGGATGAGATTGCCAAGCAACTGCAACAGCTTGAAAAAGACAGTCAAAAAACCGATGTGCTGATTGCAGATTTCTGCAAAGAGCTTGGAATTGCTTCACCGTTTGCGGAGGTGAAGTAATGGCTATACCTAAATTACGGTTTAAAGAATTTAATGATGATTGGTCATCTCATAAGTTGGGAAATTTAGCTACTTTTTCAAAAGGAAAAGGGATCTCAAAAGCAGATATATCAGAAGATGGTGAAAATCTTTGTATTAGATATGGTGAGTTGTATACAACTTATGGACAGGTCATCAATCAAGTTGTATCTAAAACAAATATTTCGAAGGCTGATAGTGTTTTAAGTAAAGCAGGCGATGTAATTATTCCAGCATCAGGCGAAACACAAATTGATATTGCTACGGCTTCATGTGTGTTACAAAGCGATATTATTTTAAGCGGTGATTTGAATGTTCTAAATCATGCCGAAAATGGTGAATGGTTAGCTTATTATCTTAGCTCAGCTAAAAAATTGGAAATTGCACAATTAGCACAAGGCAATTCCGTTGTACATTTATATTCATCTCAATTAAAAAATCTAAAAGTTAATAGACCTGCAAAAGAAGAACAAACCAAAATCGCTTCTTTTCTTTCTGCTGTGGATGAAAAGATTAACCAACTCACTCAAAAACATGCGCTACTGAGCCAATATAAACAAGGCATGATGCAAAAACTGTTTAGTCAGCAGATTCATTTTAAAGCGGATGATGGGAGTGAGTTTGGGGCTTGGAAACATTGTAAGTTGAAGGATGTTTTAATAAGTTACAGATTGGGTGGGAATTATTCAAATGCTGAGATGGTCACGTCTTACCCATTAATTAAGATGGGCAATTTAGGAAGGGGATCATTTAACTTAGATAAACTCGAATATATACCTGAAGATCAAATAATTGATCCTGAAGATTTAATTAAAAAGAATGATTTATTTTTTAATACCCGGAATACCTTGGATTTAGTTGGGAAGGTAGCATTGTGGCGAGGTGAATTACCAATTGCTTATTACAATTCCAATCTATTGAGATTAGATTTTGAAAACAATATTTTTATGAATTATCTCTTTAATGAGCAAAAAACTTTGGAAAAGTTGAAAGCGATTGCTTCAGGTACTACAAGTGTGGCTGCAATTTATACTAAAGATTTACTAAAAATAAATTTAGAAATACCTTGTCTAGAAGAACAGAACAAAATCGCCAGTTTCTTATCGAGCATCGACCAAAAAATTGAAGTCGTGGCACAGCAAATAGAACAGGCCAAAACCTGGAAAAAAGGCTTGTTGCAGCAGATGTTTGTTTAAAAGTGTTGAGCCAAATCTACTTTAGGATTTGGCTCTTATTTAAATTAAAGAGTGAAATTATAACAATGCAAGATTTAGAAGACCACCTCATTCAAAAGTATGAAAATCTTTTGCTTAAAGCTCAAAAATATAAAATACCTGAACGAGAAATGACAATTTTTGATACAGCATTAAAAAATCATCATGAAAACCCAATTACAGAACTTTTGGCTTTTTTTCTTGACCCAAATGAAAAACATGGTCTAGGTACGGGATTTTATAATGGCTTTATTAGCAGCTTAAATGCAACAGAAGAATACACAGATTTCGATTTTGGAGAGTTTCTTGAATTATCGACACAACAAACAACGGATAAAGGTAATCGTATCGATTTATGGGTTGAAACTGATACCTCCTTGGTTGTTGTCGAGGTAAAAGTTCATCATCATCAAAATAACCCATTTCCAGACTATGTCTCTTGGGGAAAAAAGAGATTAAAAGAGATTAATCAGTCAATTAAAAAAGAAGAATATCCTGTCGAGAAAAAATTAGTCACTCTTGTGCTATGCCCTCAAGGTGAATGCTCTGCAGATCATTGGATTGGTTTGGCTTATAACGATTTAACCTCAGAAATACGAATAGCACTAGCTCATGATATTTTTAAGAATCCCTTAAATAAATGGGGCGTTTTTGCTCGTGATTTTTTGTTGCATCTAGATAGTTTTGTAGATTTATTGGAAACCAATATGGAAAGTTTAAATTTTGTGGTTGATCACATGCAACAAATTCAAAAACTCGTTAAATTAAGAGAGGATGTTTATCAAGAAATTATTGATCATATTAATAATGAATTACAAACAGCTCTTGGTGAAAAATATGAACCCTATGTAAGAAGACATACTTGGGATAGTACACCGGCATTTCGTTTTGTAGGCAATAATTGGAAAGAATGGTCAGAGTCAGTTTTAAATCTTCATATTGATAAAGATCCTATGAGTTATTCGATCGTTATGTATATTCAAAATCCAACGCAAGAGATTCTTAAAAAAGTGAAGCAGTCTCTTAAAAAAAGTCCACATCAATTTTCTAAAGAATGGCACGAAGGTAAAGGTAATGAATTCTGGGGAATGCGTTGGGAGTTTTCAAAATTTGATTTGAATGAAGCTACGCAATTTATTGTTTTTATACATAAAATCTTAGATCAGATAGAACTTGAGTGGAAATAAGCAATTTAAAATCAATCTAGATCTTTATAAGGCATACAAATGCAATTATATCAAACTCAAGTCCAGACATTCGTTGAGCTGAACGAAGATCCTTTTCGTTTAGAAAGGGAAATTCAAAGCCTGTTTGAAACCAATCTTTACAGCTTTACAGGTCTGGAATTCATCAAGTCTGAATTCACCATTAAAAACAACCGTATTGATACACTGGCTTTCGATCCCGAAAGTCAGGCGTTTGTGATTATCGAATACAAACGTGAACGCAATTATAGCGTGATCGACCAAGGCGTTTCTTATCTAAATCTGATGCTCGACTACAAAGCAGATTTTATCGTTGAGTACAACGAAAGCCAGAGTAAACAGCTTAAACGTCAGGACGTGGATTGGTCACAAAGCAGAATCATCTTCGTTTCCCCCAGCTTTACCGACTTTCAAAAGCAGTCTACTAATTTTAAAGACTTCAGCATTGAGCTGTGGGAAATCAAACGCTATCAGGGTGGAATTATTTCAGTCAATCCATTGCAGAAAACCAAATCAGCCCCTTCAATTAAGCAAGTGCAAAAGATGGGGTCTGAAGACATTAAAAAAATTGCTAAAGAAATCCAGACATATGATGAAGCTTATCACTTGGCGGATAAGTCTGATGACATTAAAGAGCTATATGAGCAATTCAGGGATTCGATTTTAAATCTAGCACCTGACATAGAAATGAATATTCGAAAAAACTATATTGCCTTTAAATGTAAGAATTCCAATCTTTTATATGTGCATTTTTTCAAAGATTTCATACGTTTTGATATTAGTGAGCAAAGAAAGAAATTAATCGATGATCCTAGAAATTTTTTTAAGGATGTGGTTGATGGAAATTATTTTGCTGTGAAAGTTAAAGATAGTGAAAATTTAGAATATATCTTGAGTTTAATTAAACAGACATTGAAGTGAATAATTTAAGATTTTAGAGGGGAAGGAAATGACAGTACAAAGCGAATATCAACTTGAAAACGAACTGATTGGCCAGCTGCAACAATTAGGTTATGCCTCAGTCACGCTCAAGGATGAACGCCAGCTACTGTCTAACCTGAAAACTCAAATTGAACGTGCCAATGCTTTGTCACCTTTATCGCAAGATGAATGGAAACAGGTAATCAGTCATTTAAATTCCGGCACAGTGTTTGAACGTGCCAAAAATCTGCGTGATCTGTTTCCAGTCAAATTTGATGACGGCACTAGCAAACATATTTTTTTCCTGTCTGATGATCCAAGCAAAAATATTTATCAGGTGACCAATCAAATCACCATCGATCACCGCGACTATAATGGCCGTACCAGCCGTTTTGATGTGACCTTACTGGTCAATGGTTTGCCTTTGGTACAGATCGAGCTGAAAAAACGCGGCATGGAAATTGCCGAAGCTTTTAATCAAACCCAACGCTATATTCGTGAAGCCTATTGGGCAGGGCAAGGGCTGTTTGGCTTTATCCAGTTGTTTGTGATTAGTAATGGTGCCAATACTCGTTATTACTCCAACGGCACCACAGGCATCGAGTTTGCCTTTCCATGGGCCGATGTCAGCAACAAACACATCAATGAAATTGTCGACTTTGCCGAAGCTTTTTTCAATCAGCAGCATCTGACCCAAATGCTGACTCAGTACATGGTGCTGCTAGAAACCAGCAAAAGCCTGATGGTGCTGCGTCCCTATCAGATTTATGCAGTACAGAAAATTGTGGAGCATGTGCAAAACTCCGATCAGAACGGCTATATCTGGCACACTACAGGTTCAGGCAAAACCCTGACCTCATTTAAAGCCAGTCAGATCATCATGCAAATGCCTGATGTGGAAAAAGTTCTGTTTGTGGTCGATCGTAACGACCTCGATACGCAAACCTCACGCGAATTTAATGCTTTTAAAGCAGACAGCGTCGACAGCACCGATAACACATCGACCTTGGTAAAACAGCTCGATCAACGTCATGACAAACTGATTGTGACCACCATACAAAAGCTCAATCGGGCCATCAGCACTGAACGTTATTTAGAATCGATTGATTATCTTAAAAATAAAAAAGTGGTCTTTATTTTTGATGAATGTCATCGCAGTCAATTTGGTGAGACCCATCAGAACATCAAAAAATTCTTCAGCAATGCACAAATGTTTGGTTTTACTGGTACGCCTATTTTTGAAAAGAACAGCCAAAGCAAAGCAGGTTTAAAACTCACCACAGACTACCTGTTTAATGAGTGTTTGCATAAATACGTGATTGTCGATGCTATCCGCGACCGTAACGTATTGCAGTTCCAAATTGATTATCGGGGCAAATACACCACCAAAGGCATGGCGACGAATGAAAGTTATGAGGAAGATGTAGAAGGCATCGATAAAAAAGAACTGTATGACAACCCGCAACGCTTAGAAATGATTGCCCGCTACATTGTCAATATCCACGATACCAAAACCCGTAATCGTGAATTTACCGCGATGTTCTGTGTTAGTTCGGTCGAAACACTGACCCAATATTACGACATCTTCGAAAAGGTGCAGGCTGAAAAGCAAATTGAAGATGAAGCACAAGGTCGGATATTTAAACCGTTGACCATTGCCACTATCTTTTCCTATGCTGCAAATGAGGCTGTACCGACTGATGACTTAACTGGCTTGATTCACGAAGAAGCCGCAGATATTCCAACTCAGGTCAATTCATCCAGTCGGGATAAGCTGGATCGCTACATTGCTAATTACAATCGACAATTCAAAACTAACTACAACTCAGGTGATCAATTTTATGCGTACTACCGTGATATCGCACAGCGCGTAAAAAACAGGCAGATTGATATTTTAATCGTGGTCAATATGTTCCTGACGGGCTTTGACTCCAAACCTCTGAATACGTTGTATGTCGATAAAAATCTAAAATATCATGGCTTGATTCAAGCATTCTCTCGTACCAACCGTGTCTACAATGATAAAAAACCATTTGGCAATATCATCTGCTTCCGTAACCTGAAACGAGCCACCGATGAAGCACTGGCACTATTTTCCAATAAAGAAACCACCAAGATTGTACTTGTTCCAAGCTATGCGGAAATCGAACAGGATTACCAAGCAGCGGTGAGCAAATTGTTTGCCTTAACGCCCAATTACCAATCAGTCGATGATCTTGTCACTGAAGAACAGCAACTGGAATTTATTAAAGCTTTCCGTGAAGTGATGCGCTATAACGCGCAATTACAAACTTTTATTGAGTACGATCAAGACCAAACACAACTAGATAAGCAGCACTTTGCGAACTTCGCCTCTAAGTATGCTGACCTATGTCGTGCCGTTAGAAAGACCACCAAGAAAGAAAAAGTATCGGTACTGGATGATGTCGATTTTCAACTGGATTTACTGCATAGTGACCGTATCAATGTTGGATATATCATCAACCTGCTACAGCTTGTTGTTGATACAGACTCAGAGGACAAGCGTCAGAAGTACCAAGCGCAAATTTACGATTTAATCAGTAGTGATATTAGCTTGCACGATAAGCAAGACCTGATTCAAAAATTCATTGAAGAAAACATGCCTAAGATGATCAATGGTCAAAGCGTACAAGATGCCTTTGCACAATTTTGGGATATCGAAAAAGAACAGGCCTATCAGCATCTTTGTAAAGAAGAAAATCTGAAACCAGAAGCGATGAAGCAGGTTCTGGAGCATTATGAGTTCACCAAACGCCTACCACGTAAAGAAGAGTTGAAGGACTTACCAAACTATAAGGTTAAGCTGTTTGAGCGGGATAATGTGTTCACTCACTTGATGGTCAAGACACGCCAGTTGATTGAGAAGTTTTATGTAGGGTTTTAACTCGCTAAAGAAGTAAAGCACTTTAGTAGTGCTTTACATCGTTGGGTGTGTGCATTTGTTCTAACATTTTTAAGACGGTAGCAGAGAATGGTTGCCAATAGTTCCATGAACGATATTTTTGATCAAAACGGCCACCACCTTCATTCCGCCATTGCTTTAGTATCGCAATGATTTCGGAGTTATAAATACAACTCACGGATATCGATTTGGTCATTTGAAACTTAAAGTGGAACAAATGAAATAGATCAACAAGGGGTAAATAAGGGTAATCACTTTATTAAATTTATAAGAAATTTTAATGGGTTAAATTATGAATTATGCTGCCACCATCTCTGTTTGAGTGTTGATGTCAAAAAATAAAAATTAATAAATATAATAGGGTCTGTTGACATTTACTGTTCATAATTAACCCTATAAAGGTAGCCATAAAAATATACAGGCTAAAGCAACAGAACTTTGATAATTT